>JAGHTV010000315.1 GCA_018065165.1 Candidatus Sodaliphilus fimicaballi
CGCGCAGCTTTATGTTCTTATGTTCTGTCTATATTCCCGACGATAAAACCGTCGGGCACATGACGCCTCAATGCAATGTTTTATTCAGTAAATTAAAAAAATTTAGAATAATTTCTTTTAATTTCTGTCAGTTTAAGGGAGATTACAGTCCCAGGATTGTATCGATGATCTTGTTTACATCGGCAATGTCGACTGAGCCGTCGCCGTTAACGTCGGCCTCGGCCTTGTTGGCTGTTACGCCCAGGATGATGTCGATGCAAGCGTTTACGTCGGCAATGTCAACCACGCCGTCGCCGTTAACGTCGCCAGTAATGGTTGAAGGACCACCAGGCTCGCCATCGTAGAAGATAGCGAAGTTGTCGACGTAGCAGGGAGCATTCTTGCTACCAGCGCTTACCTGAATGCGGAACTGTGTGGGTTGTGTCTTGTGAGCGCCAATTGCCCAACCAATGTTTTGTGTTGTGCCTGCCAGAACCGATACGGGAGATGTGCCTGCAGTGGGCTTAGCCTTTTCCCAAGTAGCACCGCCATCGGTAGAATATTGCAGGGCAACCTTTGCTGTTACAGTAGTGGGATTGATAAAGTCAAATGACGCTTGTGTGATGTCGTAGTAAACAGGTGATGACATTGTAAGGGCACTGGGGGTAAACATTGCTACCGACTGCTCGCCCTTGCACTTGCCTTCGCCCGGAGCTGCTACATAGCACTGGTTGAAGTCCCATGTGCTGTAGTGGCCTTGTACGCCTGTTGCAGTCTTGTTGGTGGTAGTGGGCATTGTCTCGAAGTCCTCGGTAATGCGTGCAATGTCGTTCTCGTTGATGATGTCAAACTCGATTGTACCGTCTTCGTTCTCCTTGATGTTGAAGAATCCCATCTCGCTTGTAGTGCCGTCCCATGTCTTGAGGGCGGGAGTAGATGTTGAGCATATCTTGGTATTGTTGCTACTACCGGGGAACGGGTCGCTATCCTTGTTGCCACTAGTGCTATTGCCTGCGCGCAACATCTCGTAGAAGATGTGCTCTTCGTTACAAGCTACGAGATTGGCATCCCAGTAACGCTCGTCGGTTGAGTCGACGCGGCACACAACCATACCGTGACCGGGGAGGTAAGCATCCCAGCGTGTCTTCTGGCGGTTGTCGCATATGAAGTACTCATAGTCAACTGGACTGCGGAAGATGTAACCATCGTTGCACTCGTTGATGGGCTTGAGGGTGTAGTGGCCGGCTTCAGTAATCACTTTGGGGTTGGCAAACTTCATTGCATAGCGCTCAAAGATGGTGAATGCACAAGGTGTGCGGCCATAGTTGGCAACGCCACCGCCTGCCATGATGTCCCACTGGTCGGGGTGGTGAATTTGGCCAGCTACCTCGTAGTTTACGTCATACAAGTCGGGCAAGCCCATTACATGTGAGAACTCGTGGCAGATGGTACCGATACCTTCAACCTGAACGGTGTTGGGCATTGACTCCCAGCCATAGAGCTCGGTTGAGCAAGCATAGTCTTTCAGTTTCTTGCCATCGACTGTGGGAGTTGCATAGTATGAACCCTTGTGAGGCCACAGGTATCTTGCGTCGTTGCCTGAGTATGCCGAAGCATAACCTGCAACCTGGAAGAAAATCATATCTACAAAGCCATCGTTGTCGCCGTCATACTTTGAGAAGTCGCAGCCCATCTGGTGAGCAGCATTGGCAGCAGCCTTGAAGATGGTGTTGGCCTTGGCGTCCTTGTTCATGTCGGTTGCCTTGTAGTTGACCTCAACAGGGCCTATGATATCAAACTCGGGTTGGAACTTGCCACCGCTGTTCTCGCTGTAGTAGTCCCATACACTACCAGTACACTCAACAAACTTGCCGTTGTCGTCGGTGTAGCCGTTCCAGTGGTGAGTGTTGACCATTTCGTTGTAGAACTTGTTAGGATCGCTCATTGTGAACTTGACGTCAGAGTAGTTGACAAGGATAATGAGTCCGCGGAAATTCTTGTAGTTTACAATCTTGTTGGGACCAGGTGCGCCCATAGCCTTTACGCGGCGTGCTTCGCCATCGCGATGAGCTACGCGGTCGGTCATGCGCTTGGTCAGGCCAAGTACAAAGGTGTTCTCGGTAGCATTACGCTCGCCTAGGTTGTGTGCTTTTACGCCCGAAGGAACCAGCATGTCGTTAACGCGCTGAGCATATTCAAAAATGCCAGCCTCGTTTTTCACTACTGTGTAGCCATCGGTTGTGGTGTTGAAGTGGTAAAACTCGTCACCAATCAGTTCAATGGTGAGTTGAGTACCATCGGGTTGTGTTACGCTTACTGCACCAGGATGAGCGGGTACAGCCAAAAGTTGAAAGGCAATGAAAGCCTGAATCAAAAATACACTTAATTTTCTCATAATATGATATTTAAGCCTCATTTGGGGCGTTGTTTTATTGCGTATTGCTATAAATTGTCGTAAAAGTACACAAAATTGAAAGAATATACAAGTATAATGGAGAAAAATAAGATAAATTTACATAAAAGTGTAGGATATTGCTCTCATAATAAAACTTCACTTGACACGCGCTGCGTTATATTCTTATGTATATAATGAACCACAGATTACGCAGATAGAATATTGCTCTGGGGGATTCTTGACAAGATTAATCAGATTGTTATGCCACCAATGTAGTAGAGGTAACACATGCAATCTGCTTAATCTGAAATAAATCCCTTTTTTTCTGTTAAACCTGTGGTCTCTCCTAGTAAAACAAGCTGTGCGTGGCTTCCATTGAAGTCACGCACAGCTTTATATCTTCATCCCGGCGGAAAACAGCCGGGCACAGAACCGTTTTTGACTTGAGCTGACGCTCAAGGAACGGTAATTCGCCTTTCGTTAAAGACCCAGGATGATGTTAATGATTGCGTTCATGTCGGCAACATCTACAGTGCCGTCTTGGTTAACATCGGCCTCTGCCTTAGCGGGCTTCAGGCCCAGGATGATGTCGATGGCTGCATTTACATCAGCAATATCGACAACGCCGTCGCCGTTAACATCGCCAGGGATGACTGTTGGGCCACCTTCCTTGCCGTTGTAATAGATGCTTAAGTCGTCGATGTAGCAAGGTATGGTCTTGCTGCCGGCTGTCATCTGTATGCGGTAGAGAGCACCTTGGGTGTTGTAAAGCTCGACGGGCCATGTAGTGCTTGCCGTAGTGTTGGCAGCAATGCTGACGGGTGTCACGCCTGTAGCGCTCTTGGGCTTAACCCAAGTTGTACCACCGTCCACTGAGTATTGCAGTAAAACTTTGGCAACAACCGATGATGTGTTGTACACGTCAAATGTTACCTGATATACATTATAATAAACGGGAGATGACGATGTGAATGCACTGGGAGAAACCATGCGCACTGCTTTATTGCCATTGCACTTGCCCACGCCGGGAATGTCGTTGTAGCATTGGTTGAAGTCCCATGTAGCGAAGTTGCCTTGTACGCCTGTGGCAGTCTTGTTGGTGGTGGCAAGCATTGTCTCAAAGTCCTCAACGAGCTTCTTGATGTCGCCCGAGTTCATTACGTCAAACTCGATTATGCCATTCTTCTCGTTGATGTTGTAGATACCCATTGACATTGTAGTTCCGTTCCAAGTCTTGAGGGCGGGAGTTGTTGTGGCGTCGAGTTGGGCATTGCCTGTGGTGCCGGGGAATGGGTCGCTTGCCTGTGCACCGCTCTTAGAGTTGCCGGCACGCAGCATCTCGTAATAGTTGTGCGAGGGGTTGGCGTTAACCTGGTTGTTGCTCCAGGGAGTTGTGCTTGTAGAGTCTACGCGGCACACTACCATACCGTGACCGGGCAAGTATGTGTCCCAGCGTGTCTTCTGGCGGTTGTCGATGATGAAGTACTCCTTGTTGATGGGAGACTTGATGATGTAGCCCTCGTTGCTCATTACCGAGTTGAGTTTGAAGTGGCCAGGGGAGTTGATGACTGTGGGATTAGCAAAGCCCAGAGCATAGCGCTCAAAGATTGTGTATCCCACAGGAGTGCGAGCCGAGTTGAACGAGCCGCCGCCTGCCATGATGTCCCATTCCTCGGGGTGGTGGCTCTGGCCGCCTGTCTCGTAGTTGGTGTCATACAGGTCGGGGAAGCCCATCACGTGAGTGAACTCGTGGCACATTGTACCTATACCCTCGATGGTGATTGTTGAGGGATAAGACTCGAAACCATAAATCTCGGTAGAACTTGCATATACGTTGAAGCGTTTTCCGTCGTATGTGGGAGAGCTCCATATGCTTGACTTGTGGGGCCACAGCCAGTTGCTGTTGTTGCCACTGAAGCTTGACGACATACCTGCTACCTGGAAGAATACCATGTCTACATAGCCGTTGTTGTCGCCGTCATACTTTGAGAAGTCGCAGCCGGCAGTTTCGGCAGCTGCGAGTGCGGCCTTGAAGATGGTCTGGGCGTTGCTTGTGCCCTTCATGTCGGTTGACTTGTAGTTGACCTCAACGGGACCCACGATGTCAAACACGGGTTGGAACACGCCGTTACTGTTCTCTGAATAGTAGTCGTGCATACTGCCGGTGCAGTTTACCCACTTGCCGTTGTCGTCGGTATAGCCTGTAAACCCTTTTGTATTAACCATATCGTTGTAGAACTTGTTGGGGTCCTTCATTGAGAACTTCACGTCGGTAAAGTTGATGAGGATGATGAGTCCGCGGAACTTGTTGTAGCTAACGGCCTTCTTGGGACCACTGCCCTCGGCGTCGCGTTGCACGCGCTTTGCCTCGCCGGCAGCATGCTCAACGCGGTCAGTCATATACTTTGTGATACCCTGCAGGTAAGCAGTTTCGGTAGCTGTGCGTTCGCCCAGGTTGTGTGCCTTGATGGTGGTGGGTTGCAACTTGTTGTCAATGCGCTGAGCATATACATAGATGCCTGCATTGTCCTTTACGATGGTGTAACCGTCGGCAGTTGTGTTGAAATGATAGAACTCGTCACCAATGAGTTGGATAGTGAGTTTGCTGCCATCGGGTTGTGTGATGGTAACGGGATCGCGGTGAGCTGGTATTGCCAGTGCTTGCAGCGCAAGGCACAATACCGCGATGAATAAAGTTAATTTTCTCATATTGCTTGTGTTTAAGTTATTTTTCCAGAAAAATGATAATTTTGTCAAAATTATACAAAATCTCATTAATATGCAAATCAAAGTGGGCTTTTAAGTGAAAATTAGCATTTCGGGCCACTTTACATGTTCAGCAGGAAGTCACGCATTATCTCGCGGTACCATGGCGAGCGGCTGCCATCCTCGTTGAGCATCACGCAGTCGTGCTCGTGTGGAGTGACGCTGGCGGCTTTTTTCATCACCAGCACCAGTCGCTTTACCTCTTGCTGGGGTAAGGTCTTTATCTTGTAAAGGTCTTGCAGTGAGAACCCTGCAAGCTGGCACTCGCCCTTGAACTTGGTGAGAACCTCGGGCGGAATGCACACCGAGAACACGCCCCCATGCTTGAGCAGCCTGTAGGCTCCACCGGCAAGCACATCAAAGGGCAGGCTCGACGAGTGACGGGCACGGGTGCGACCCTCGTCGGGGCACTCGAGGCTCTGGTCAAAGTAGGGTGGGTTGCACACTACGGCATCATACGACTCTCCCTGCCCGCTTGCCAACGCCTGTTTAGTGTAGTCCTGAAACGAGGTGTGCAGCAACTCGATGCGTTCGCCCATGGGCGAGGCGGCAAAGTTGGCAGTAGCGTCGATCACGGCATTGTCGTCGATTTCCACAGCGGTGATGCGGGCTTGGGGGTAACGCTGGGCAAGCATTAGCGACAGTACTCCTGTGCCGGTGCCCACATCGAGCGTGCGGTCGCCGCCTTGCGACAGTGTGCCCAGCAGGTCGCTGTCGGTACCCACCTTCATCGCAGCGTGAGTCTGCTGAATGGTGAAGTGCTTGAACTCAAAAAATCCTTTTCGTCGTGCCATTGTTGTGTAAACTTGCTATTGAATGACAAAATTAGCGAAAATTTCCCAAATGGCGAAAAAACATAACCAGTGTGGTAGCATCTTTTGTGGGTGGTGCACATACAGTGTTCCACGCACTTTGAGTTATTAACAAAAAACGCGACTTATCAACATTTAGGTTATTTTATCATTGATTTTTAAGGATATTTGCATAAAAAGCATTTCCTTTGCACCGTGAAACACTTTTAACTTTTCGTATGGGAAAAACAATAGCAATAGCAAATCAAAAAGGTGGTGTGGGCAAGACCACAACCGCCATCAACCTTGCTGCATCGCTCGCAATGCACAAAAAGAAGGTGCTCCTCATTGATGCCGACCCTCAAGCCAATGCCACATCGGGTCTCGGTGTCGATCCCAAGCAGATGTCGTCGTCGATCTACGAATGTCTCGTCGATGACTATCCCATGGGTAGCGCCGCTGTGCCCACTTGTGTCGATGGCCTGCACATCGTGGGCTCTCGCATCGACCTTGTTGGTGCCGAGCTCGAACTCATAAACAAGCAAGACCGCGAGAACACACTGCGCCGCGCCATTGCTGGCGTCAAGGATGCCTATGACTATATACTCATTGACTGCAGCCCTTCGCTGGGACTCATCACCGTCAACGCACTCACTGCTGCCGACAGCGTTATCATCCCCGTCCAGGCCGAGTACTTTGCACTCGAGGGTATCAGCAAGCTGCTCAACACAGTGCGCATCATCAAGAGCAAGCTCAACACTAGCCTGTGCATAGAGGGCTTCCTGCTCACCATGTACGATGCTCGCCTGCGTCTGGCCAACCAGATTTATGAGGAGCTCAAGAATCACTTTGGCGACATGGTATTTACCACCGTCATCCCGCGCAACATACGCTTGAGCGAGGCTCCCAGTCACGGTCTGCCCGCCATCATGTACGACGCAAGCAGCCGCGGTGCCACCAGCCATATGCAGCTGGCCAAGGAACTCATCGCCAAGAATCGCAAGTAATCAACTAATCACGCAACAACACAAAAAACTGATAATAAGATATGAAACGACGCAACGCTTTAGGACGAGGTCTGGACACACTCATCTCTATGGACGATGTGCAGACAGGTGGCTCGTCGGCCATCAACGAGATTCCCATCTCGCAAATCACTCCCAACCCCGACCAACCGCGTACCTCGTTTGACGAGACTGCTCTCGAGGAACTGGCCGCATCAATACGCGAGCTGGGCATTATCCAGCCGCTCACACTGCGCAGTATGGGACCCGGTGCCTACCAGATTATCTCGGGTGAACGCCGCTATCGTGCTGCCAAACTTGTAGGACTCGACACTGTGCCTGCCTATGTGCGCACCGTTAACGACGCCGAGCTCACCGAGATGGCCCTCATCGAGAACATCCAGCGCGAGGACCTCAATGCCATTGAGATTGCTCTCACATTCCGCAAGCTCATCGACCAGTATCAGCTCACACAGGAGCGATTGAGTGAACGCATAGGCAAGAATCGTGCTACCATTGCCAACTTCCTGCGCCTGCTCAAGTTGCCCGCCGAGGTGCAATTGGGTCTGCGCGATAAGGTGGTCGATATGGGTCATGCACGTGCTTTGCTGTCAATTGACAAGCCGTCGCTGCAGTTAAAATTATATAACGAGATATTAAAAAAAGGTTTATCGGTACGCCAGGTTGAGCAACTCGTAAAGCAGCACCGCGATGGTGCCGACGATAAGCAGAAGACCAATGCTAAACCTGCAAAGAACTTGACATCAAGGGATTATGAAATCCTGCGCAAGCATCTCTCGGGTTCGTTTGGTGTGCCTGTAAAGTTCACATGCAACGACGCTGGTAAAGGAAAAATAACATTCCCCTTCCGCGACGAGGCCGAACTTCAAAAAATTATTAGTATCTTTGACACATTAAAAGGAAAGTAATATGGCTTTTCTCGCCAGCTGCTGGTTGGCGGGAAAGGTTATGATTGTGTATCTGTAATAACGACAGTGACTCTATTTTCTCAACACAGTAACCCTCTATTGAGCGCAGCTATTGCATTGCTGTGCCTCATTGTTGCGTTACCGGTTCAGGCGGTTGACCTGCCTGTGACATTGCCCCCCGACACGCTGGAGGCCAGCCCGGTACCTGTGCGCGAGAGTAGCCGTCACCGTCGCACTCAGGTGCAGGTGCCTGCCGATGGCAAAAAGAAGAAGGCCGACACTCCCGCTACACCAACCGTCAATGTGGTGAATGTGGCAGGTGACACCATCACCCTGGCAGCTAGCGACTCAATCGCTGGGCTCGAGGGCGTGGAAATACTGGCCACCGTCAATCAGGACAGCATCGACGCGGCTGCCCTGGGCAAGAAACGCACCTTCAACCCCGATCCCACCACCGCACTGTGGATGAGCGCCCTGTGCCCCGGTGTGGGACAGATTTACAACCGTCGCTACTGGAAGCTACCCATCGTCGTGGGTGCCTTCGTAGGCTTGAGTTACGGAATGTCGTGGAACAATCGCATGTTCAACGACTACTCGCGTGCCTATCGCGACGCTATGGACGACGACCCCGAGACTCGCAGCTATATGAACTTTTATCCGCCCAATGTCAAGGAGAGCGACCTCGACATGGCATGGCTGCAAAAGGCGCTCAAGAACAAGCGCACCTACTACCGCCGCTATCGTGACATATGCATTCTCTCGATGGTGGCTGTGTATGCGCTCAGCATTCTCGACGCCTATGTCGATGCATCGCTGGCTCACTTCGACATCTCGCCCGACCTCTCGATGAAGGTCGCGCCCACGGTCATACCAAGCCAGTATGTTACCACGGCCACCAAGCCCTCGCTGGGCATGCGGTGTGCCATAAACTTTTAAAAGCGAAATTAAAAACACTCAAGAATATGACAAAACAACGACTGACATTAATTGCGATGATGTGTCTCGTGGCACTCACCACGTTTGCCGCCAAGCGCAACACAATCCTCTCGGTGCGTGATACCGTGACCGACAACGATATCATCTACCCCGAGAGCTTTGAGACCGACACTCGCGAGTTGATGAAAAACTGGTACCTCCAGAACTATGCCGTTCTTGATGCCGATGTTGAGCGTCGCGATGCCGGTAGCGTGAGCGACGAGGAGTACATCAAGCGACTTCAGGCTATGCCCACTAGCATCGAGATGGTCTACAATCAGGTTGTACGCTCTTACATTGAGAGCTATATTAAACGCAAACGCACACTCGTAGAGGAGATGTTGGGTATGAGTCTCTACTACATGCCCATCTTTGAGCAGGCCCTTGAGAAGGAAGGCATGCCCCTCGAACTCAAGTATCTGCCCATCATCGAGAGTGCCCTCAATCCCACTGCTGTGTCACGCGCTGGTGCTGCCGGCCTGTGGCAGTTTATGGTGGGCACTGGCAAGGGCTTGGGCCTTGAGGTCAACAGCCTCGTCGACGAGCGTCGCGACCCCTACCGCTCAAGTGAGAAGGCTGCCATCTATCTCAAGAACCTCTACAACATCTACAACGACTGGTCGCTCGCCATTGCCGCCTACAACTGCGGTCCTGGCAGCGTCAACAAGGCTCTGCGTCGTGCTGGTGGCGACAATAAGGACTTCTGGGAGATTTATCCCTATCTGCCCAAGGAGACTCGCGGCTATGTGCCCGCCTTCATCGCTGCCAACTATGTGATGACCTACTTCAAGCGTCACAACATCAGTCCCAGCCTGGCCAAGAAGCCTCTTATCACTGACACCGTGGGCGTGAGCCGTCGTGTACACTTCAACCAGATTTCTAAGGTGCTCAATATGCCCATCGAGGAGATACGCGCACTCAACCCCCAGTATCGCAGCGACATCATCCCCGCCAGCAGCGAACGCTCTTACAAGATATGCCTGCCTTCAACTCAGGTATACAGCTTCATCATGAGCGAGGACAGCATCTACAACTATCGCAGCGACCTCTATGCTCAGCGCGGTGCCGTAGAGCCCGCCGGCTACACTAGCGGTGGCGGAGACGATCGCCCATTCTCTTACGAGACCAAGACCGTGACATCTTACCACAAGGTGCGCAAGGGCGACAACCTGGGCAAGATTGCATCACAATATGGTATGAGCAAGAGCGCTCTCAAGTCGCTCAACGGCTTGCGCAGCGACAAGGTGCAGCGTGGTCAGAGCCTCAAGGTGACTACCACCAAGCGTGTCAAGGTTTACCACGAGCGTCCGCAGCAAGATGCGTCAGATGCCGACATCAAGGTTGTTCACAGTGGCGATGCTACTGCCGAGGTGACACCAACTGCCGAGGAACTCGAGAACGAGCAGATTGCCGAGGTTAAGGCTATCGAGGAGCAAGCTAAGAACGCTCCCAAGAAAACTCGTCGCACAACCATCGAGGAACCCGTCAAGGCCGACAAGCCTGCTAAGCAGGAAAAGGTTGAGAAGGTAGAGAACAGCGACCAGTGGCGCAACCGCAACGAGCGTTATGCTGCTAAGGAGACCAAGAAGGAAAGTCGTGAGGAGACCTATAAGAAGTCACGCAGCAGCAAGAGCGAAGAAGCTCGCGAGAATAAGCGTGATCGCAAGCGTGACCGTGATCGCGACGACAAGCGTGACAAGAAGCGTGATAAGAAGAAACGCGACGACGGTCCTCAAAAGGGTAGCGAGTACACCATCAAGAAGGGTGAGAACCTCTCTAAGATTGCCGAGAAGGCTGGTGTAACCGTTGAGGAACTCCAGAAGGCCAATGGCATCAAGGGCGACAAGATTAAGGCCGGCGATGCTCTCAAGATTCCCAAGGCCAAGAAAGGCGGCAAGAAGAAAAAGAAATAATCTCTGAAAAGAGGCAACTATATAATACGATTTGTCCCCCAAGACTTATAACGAAGCGCTGAAAGCGTGTGTTGTGAGCGATAGCGAACTATAACCGAGCGTAGCGAGCGCAGGCCTCGGAAAAGGAAAGGTTCAACTTGTGCGGGCTGAAAGTCCGCGTTTAATACCGTCTCGGGACAACATTTATATTGTTAATCAAAAAAACGATAAGCCCAGGGCAATTGCTCTGGGCTTATTTGTGTGGTTGACCGTGGTGTAGAGTAGTGGGAGCACTACCTTTGTCCACTATGGAAAACACTAATCTATTTCTTGACTTGACCGAGAGTGAAATGCTTGCCCTGTGCAAGCGTGTAATGAACCTGGAGCCAGCGGCACGCGACTGCGTCGTTGAGCGATATGACGGTATCGACCTAGATGCACTCATCTTGACCCATGCTCGCACATGGTATGACCGTCTGCTAATGGAAGCCCCTGCCGCTCTACTGCCTACCGACGACCTTAAAGGCCTCGTTTCCCTTACCGATTGTGGTCAGGGCGTGGTGCAAGCCCACCTGCCCGAGTGCTGTGTGCGTCCGCTTGAGGTGCAACTGCAGCATTGGGAGCACAGTGTGACCACCTTTGTCAGTGCCGGCGATCGCGAGGCACAGTTGCAACTCAACCCCTGGACGCGTGGTGGTCTGCACCATCCTGTGGTAGTCGATCATGGCAATCACCTCATGCTATACTCGCTGCCCGTAGGTCTCACGCCAGTGCTCGTTATGGCACGATGCGTGGTGTACAGGCAGGACAGGTTCTGCTTCCATCACTCGGCAGTAAGCATGCTGGCCACCTATCTCGCACAAGCCATCACGCTCACCCCCGAGCTGTAGTAGCGACTATTTTGAGGACACGGGGTTGCCATTTGTCGCAAAAAACTGTAACATTGCGGTATGAATCGCATTATCCTATACAGCATCATAGCACTTGGCCTTGCCTCAATGGTTGCATCATGCACAGGCAACGGCAACACCATAACCGTAAAGCCCGGTGAGCCGGCAATTGTACCCACCACCGAGCAAGAGATTTACGATGTAGTAACTAGCCTCATGGCCAGTGACAGCATGCCGCAGTATATGAGTGCCGACCTCGCCTCTCTCTCGGCCGAGGCGCGCGACCTCATTGCGGGCAATGCCGAGGGCAACCCCTATGTCCCCTTTGACTGGAATGTCAAGACCCTCCCCGATGCTAGCCATCCTGGCCAGAACAACATCGACGAGATAACCGTAACGCCCGACAGCGTCACAGTGACCATGACCCACCGTGGCAAGAACGGGCTCACAAGCTATGTGCTCATCATGCGTCACGAGAAAGGGCGTTGGCTCATTGACGATGTGCGTTGGCCCGGTCAGCAGCCACCGTTCGACACCGAGCGGCACGCCCTGTCGGCCTATATGACCGATGCCATCGACAACCTCACTGGCGGTGATGCCAACTACATAGTAGAGACACGCATCGTACCCCTGATGCCCGACTATAGCAACGACGAGAGCGCAGCCTACTACGACGCCCATCCGCAAGCAGTAGAGCGTTTCCGTGCCGCCATCCTCACAGCAAAGCACTATCTAGAGCAGAATCGGTCATATACAACCCCGATAGCCGACCGCCTCAACTCAATGCTCGCCACCATCAACAACCACACCGAGCAATAACCGCACCGCACCGCTATGTGATAGCCTCTGTCTTTCATCGAAGATGAAAAATTTGAGTAACCCCATGTTGGGACTGTGAGACAGTGCCTACATGGGGGAAGGAGTAAAAAAAGTTGAGCTACGTCGAAGACGTTGCATTTGACTGATTACAAAGGTATCATGTTGAACGTCTTCGACGTACACATATAATGTGTGTTTTCCCCCAGGTAGGTCGCTTAACGCTCCCCAACCTGGGGTTACTCAAATTATAACGTCTCCGACGTTATTTTGACAACTATGTAAAGACGAGTTAAAAAGAGAATGCAGTGGTTGCAGATGTTTTTTACGAGATTTGTAATGGTAATTATGACTTGCCCGTAGGGCAATATACATAGCGCTTGTCGCTATGTAAAGACGATTTAGAAAGAGTGAGCAGTCGGTTGCAGATGTTTATTACGAGATTTGTAATGGTAATTATGACTTGCCCATAGGGCAATACACATAGCGCTTGCCGCTATGTTAATAACCCCCACCGCCGAGCGGAGCGGCGGTGGGGGGGAAGAGTATATATAGCGAACGCGCCCGTAAGGGCGCTACAACATCAGCTATTATTTCTTTAAGATGGAGTGTCAGTCTATGGGTTGGCAAGGATTTTGCTATTATATCTTTAGGTACTCAATTGTAACAAGGTCGTAATATGTTTTCGCCCTTCGTTCTTTCGTTTTTAATAAAAAAGGAGTATCTTTGTAACTGACACAAAATTTTAGATTTATATGGCAAAGAAAGACAAACTTAAATCGCTTAAAATGGAGCGTCGCGAGTTTCACGATGCTGTTATAAACTTTTACAATGCCAGCGAGAACACACCGTTTAACTACAAGCAAGTCTCGATGGCTGTGGGTGCTACTACGCCTAAGCAACGCGCACTCATCGTTGATATACTGGAACAACTGGCTGTTGACGGCTTCCTGGTGGAGGTTGACGCTGGCCGCTTCAAGGCTGCTAACCGCACAATGGTGGCCGAGGGTCGCTTCATACGCCGCAGCAACGGCAAGAACAGTGTAGACATAGGCAACGAGGACGGCACAACCATCATGGTTGCCGAGCGCAACTCTATGCACGCACTCAATGGCGACAAGGTGATGGTACACATCAGTGCCGCTCGCCATGGCATGGAGCCCGAGGCCGAGGTAATCAAGATCATCGAACGCAAGGAACAGGTGTTTGTGGGCACCCTCGAGGTGATGAAATACTATGCCCATGTGGTGACCGACAGCAAGTTCCTGGCTACTGACATATTTGTGCCGCTCGACAAACTCAAGGGTGGCGTCACTGGCGACAAGGTGGTGGTGCGCATCATAGAGTGGCCCGACGAGGCCAACACGCCTATAGGCGAGGTGGAAGATGTGCTGGGTGCTGCCGGCGAGAACAATGCCGAGATTCACGCCATACTGGCAGAGTTTGGACTGCCTTACAAGTACCCCGAGAATGTTGAACGTGCTGCTGCCCGCATCGACGCTGGCATTACCCCCGAGGAGGTGGAGCGCCGTCGCGACATGCGTGGCGTGTGCACCTTTACCATCGACCCCAAGGACGCTAAGGACTTTGACGACGCGTTGTCGTTGCAGCGTCTGCCCAACGGCAACTGGGAGGTGGGCGTGCACATTGCCGATGTGACCCACTATGTGAAGCCCGGCACTGTCATCGACAAGGAGGCCGAGGAGCGTGCTACATCGGTCTACCTGGTTGACCGCACCATACCCATGCTGCCCGAGCACCTTTGCAACAACATATGCTCGTTGCGTCCCGACGAGGACAAGCTCACCCACTCGGTGATCTTTGAACTCACCCCCGAGGCTGTGATAAAGAACTACGAGATATGCCACACCGTGACCAGGAGCATTCGCCGCTTTGCCTACGAGGAGGCTCAGCAGGTAATTGAGACTGGCGAGGGCGACCTCAAGGAGGAAATCCTTACCCTGCACGACCTGGCGCAGAAACTGCGTGCTCGTCGCTTTAACGATGGCGGCAGCGTAGCATTTAACCGCAGCGAGAAACGCTTTGAGATTGACGAGGCTGGCCATCCCGTTGCCGTGCACGAGCATGTGTCTAAGGAGGCCAACCAACTCATTGAGGAATTCATGCTGCTGGCCAATATGAAGGTTGCCGAGCACATAGGCAAGGTGGCTAAGGGCAAGACCCCCAAGGCGTTTGTCTATCGCATACACGATGTACCCAACAGCGACAAACTGTCAAACTTTGGCGACATCGCGGCACACTTTGGCTACAAGGTGAAGGTGAGCGGCAATCCGCGTGACATAAACAAGAGCATCAATAAACTGCTGGCTCAAGTCGAGGGCAAGCCCGAGGAACAACTGCTCTCAATCCTGGCCATTCGCTCTATGGCTAAGGCTGTGTACTCGACCTGCAATGTGGGCCACTACGGACTGGCATTTGACTACTATACTCACTTCACTTCGCCCATACGCCGTTACCCCGACATGATGGTGCATCGCTTGCTCGACCGCTATGCCAAGAAGGGAGCACGCACTGCCAACGAGGGCGAGCTCGAGGAGCAATGCAAGCATGTGAGCGCTCAGGAGCAGTTGGCTGCCAATGCCGAGCGTGCCTCTATCAAGTATAAGGAGGTTGAGTTCATGGGCGACCGTCTGGGCGGTATCTTTGAAGGCCATGTATCGGGTGTTACCGAGTGGGGCCTTTATGTAGAGCTTGACGAGACTCACTGCGAGGGACTCGTGGGCATGCGTTCGCTCGACGACGACTTCTATGAGTTTGACGAGAAGAATTACCTCATACGCGGTCGCCGCCGTGGTCGTTGCTACCAGTTGGGCGACCCCATCACCATACAGGTGGCTCGTGCCGACCTTATCAAGAAGCAACTCGACTTTGTGATGGTTGACGACCGCCATCCGGCCAACTCGCACCGCATCGACCGTGAACCCATCACCGAGAAGAATGCGGGCGTTACCGCTCGCATGGCTCGTCAGCAAGAGCCCGAGGGGCGTAGTGGCAAGAAGCGTGGCCGTGGTGCCAAGCAGGAACGCCAGCGTGAGGAGTATGAGGGCGTGAGTGCATCGCGTCGCCGCCAGCGTGGCAATCAGGGCAACTCGGGTCGTCGCAAGGCTGCCGCTTCAGCTAGCAAAAAGGGTGGAAACCGTGGAAACTCTGGAAAGAGTGGAAAAGCTGGCAAGGGCGGAAAGGCTCCCAAGAGCCGCAGCCGCAGTGGCAAGCCCCGTCGCCGTTGACGATAAAGTAAGATAAAGAAACAGCCTTGAGCAACGCTCAAGGCTGTTTTTGTATTGTTGATTTCTAGATAACTCGAAAATTCGAATTTTCGATAATTCGAAATCTCGATGTTTCGAAGACTCGATTAAGCGATTAAACAGTTAACCCATTAACCCATTAACCTCTTAACCCTTTACCTTATACTGTACAAAAGCCTCGATTGCCTCATACGAAGCGAGACCCAACTCTTGGTACTGCTGTGCCAGGTTGAGGTTGCGGTCGAGCGACAGTTGCCAGCCCAGTCGGCCCTCGGTGCCGTCCTGGAACGGTGCGTCGTGTAGTTGTGACTGGTACTTGAGGATGCAGTTGGCCTTGTATTGGAATTCCTCGGGGCTCATGGGCACTGCCATCTCCACGCGGTCAACATCCCATTGTCCCCATTGTCCCCGATAGAGCCATGTGCGGCAATGATGCATGAACTCCTCGTTCTTGAGTTCCTCGATAGCCATGAGCACCGAGTTTGTGGCGCGTATGTGGGTCTCATAGGGGTCGTAGAGGTCGTCGTCGATGAATATCTGATGCGGGCGTATCTGTTCAATGAGGCTGCGCACAATGGCGACATCGGCTGCCGATACCTTGCCGCGGCCTGTGGGCTCGTCGTTGTAGAAGGGCATCTGCAATTCGTGGATGTGATCGGTTGCTATACCCATGTGGTTACAAGCCATGATAGCCTCGCTTACAAAGATTTGTCCCTTGAAGAAGCGCACATCGTCAGTGTCGGGCTCGCCTGCTTGTTTTGTTCTGAGCGTGTTCACGAGTGCATTCATGCGAGTGCTCACTCCGTCGGTGTGATATCCTAAGTGCTGGGCTACCTTCTCTTGTACCATGACGCCGCGTATTGTATCCTCATCGCCCACGGCCTGGTCACCGCTGGTTTGCAGCACTACATGCACATCGTGGCCTTGCTCAACGAGACGGCGCAGTGTACCACCCATCGATACCACGGCATCGTCGGGGTGTGGGCTGAAGACGAGCACACGCTTGGGGTAGGGGTTGGCACGCTCGGGACGCGACGAGTCGTCGGAGTTTGGCTTACCACCGGGCCAACCGGTGATGGTGTGCTGTACATCGTTGAATATCTTGATGTTTACTACATAGGCGCTGCCATACAGAGCTACAAGCTCGTTGAGGCCATGCTCATTGTAGTCTTTGTTTGTAAGTTTGAGGATGGGCTTGCCAGTCATCTTGCACAGCCACACGATGGCGCGGCGTATGAGATAGTCGGTCCACTCGCAAGAGGTAACCTTCCAGGGGAAGCTGATGCGTGTGAGTTGGGTAGCGGCCTCAAGGTCGGTGATGATGCGAGCGTCTTCGTGCATCTGCATGAATGAGGCAGGGAAGTGCTCGCTCATGCGACCCTCAACCACATTGGCAATGGCGGTGGCGTTGCCTTCGCCCCATGCTACGCCAAAGAGGTGACGGGCTGCTAGCATGTTGCCCACGCCCAGTGTGACAACGGTGCCAGGG
>JAGHTV010000208.1 GCA_018065165.1 Candidatus Sodaliphilus fimicaballi
CTCCTCTATGCACTTGTCAACGACTAGGTTATCAATTCTGCAGACAAAATCCTTCAGTCTAATTTATAACATTTTCTAGGTGAAGCATAAAACCATTAAAAAAATATTTTCTTTTTTTACCTGACAACAATAGTATAAATTACCCATAAAAGAGTCTCTTATAGCATCCTGAAATTGCCCTCTGGAAAGATAATTTGGTCAAAATTAGGATATTAGAAAAATTATTCGTACCTTTGCACCGCAATTATATCCAAAAACGCTTATGAAACATCTATTTTTAGCTGCTATTGCAGTGGTGGGACTTAGCGCTATGGCACAAACGCTCAATGTCAATGGCACCCTCTATCACCCAGGTGGTGGCCTGAGCTGGTACACCGCAAGTGGTGACCGCATTGACAATGAAAAGCTAAAGAAACGCGAAATCAAGTGGGTGGCAGCTTCACCCGACGTCTTCGCGGCAGGTTTTAAGATGGGCGACACTATACTTGTAAAGTGTGAAAGTGCTCCCGAGCTTAATGGCAAATGGGTCATAAAGGACCGTATGGGTAAGCGCACTCGTCGCATGATCGACTTCCTCATGGCCAGAGGTGACAACTATGGTTTGAGAGGACGCGCAAGCCTCACCATTACGAAAGTTAAGTAACCCCTTTTAAAGAAAAACATCCGTTACACAGCAGTGCAACGGATGTTTTTTATACCATAGGAAATAAACTAAAAACAGCGAGTCACCATGCGGTGGCTCGCTGTCGTAATATTGTTGTGTGGTGATTATTGCTTGGCTTTCTCGGCAAAACGCTTAGCCTGCTCAGCGATGAGCTCCTTGTCCTCAAAGTAGTCGATGCGCATTGCGTGACGCACCTCGGCCAGTGTTTGAGCACCCACGCGGCGAGCCTCCTCGGTACCACGCTTTAGTATCTCATATACACCAGGGATGTCCTTCTCATACTCCTTGCGGCGCTGGCGCATGGGCTCCAGACGGTCGTTGAGCACACTCAAGAGGAATTTCTTGCAAGTGCCGTCGCCCAGACCACCACGCTGGTAGTGCTCCTTGAGTTCGTCAAGGTTCTTGTAGTCGGGAAGGAACTTCTCAAAGTCACTGTCCTGGCAGAAGGCGTCCAGATAAGTGAACACTGTGTTCTGGTAGCTTACCTCGTTGCCCTCGGCATCGGTATAAGTACCCTGGAGGTGTCCGGGATCCTCGATGTTGAGGTGCAGGGGATAGGTAAACATGCTGTTGACCTTCTTCTTGAGCTCCTTGGGAGTGTCGCTCAGGTAGATGCAGTTGCCCAGTGACTTTGACATCTTGGCCTTGCCGTCGGTACCGGGCAGGCGCAGGCATGCAGCGTTGTCGGGCAACAGAATCTTGGGCTCAACAAGTGTCTCGCCATAGATGTAGTTAAAGCGGCGTACGATTTCGTTGGTCTGCTCCAGCATGGGCTTCTGGTCTTCGCCCACGGGCACTGTAGTTGCCTTAAACAGGGTGATGTCGGCAGCCTGTGAGATAGGGTAGCAGAAGAAACCTGTGGGAGTGCCACCTTCAAACTTGCGTTGCTCGAGCTCGGTCTTAACGGTGGGGTTGCGTTGCAGGCGCTGTACGCTCACGAGGTTCATGTAGTAGAACGCCAGCTCGGTAAGCTCGGGAACAGCACTTTGTACAAATATGTTACATTTCTCGGGGTCGAGACCTGCCGAGAGGTAGTCGAGAGCGACTTCGATAACATTTTGACGTATCTTCTCGGGATTGTCAGCATTGTCGGTCAGTGCCTGAGCATCAGCAATCATGATGAAGATTTTGTCAAATTCGCCTGAGTTCTGCAACTCAACGCGGCGGCGCAGTGAACCCACGTAGTGGCCAATGTGGAGTTTGCCAGTGGGGCGGTCGCCTGTAAGGATGATTTTTTCCATATATATTGTTTCGTTTTTTATTTCCAAGATGCAAAGGTAGTTAAATTTAACGAAAGACGAAAGACGAAAGACGAAAAACAAACCTTACCCAAAAGACAAAGTAATGTTTAGAAGATAAAAACAGTAATTGGGGAGTGATAAAAAACTCGAAGTGCTCCGAGAATTCTCAGAGCACTCCGATGTTATGTTCATGTGTTACTTTGATACAGTGGGCAGTGGTTTAAGCCTGCTGGGCTGCCATCTTCTTCCACTTGTAGTAGCCGGCGATAGCCATCACGGTGTAGAAACCATATAGCACGCCCGAGAAGGGTATCTGCTTGTACACATACAGCACGGTGCACAAGGCATCTACTACGAGCCAGAAGATCCATTGCTCCACGTGCTTCTGTGCCAGTGACCACAGTGCCACGATGCTCATGGCTGTTGTGAAGGCGTCATAGCCAGGAACGGTGCTGTCGGTAAACTTGAGTAGGAATACATATATTGCTACCCACACAACTGCCACGGCAGCAATCATTCCCATCATGGTGCGGCGGCTAGCGTGAGTGATGGGACGCTCCTTCTTGTCCTTTGCCTTGCCCCATTGCCACATGGCAAAGCCATAAACGGCAGCTAGCACATAGTAGAACTCCATCCCGAAGTCGGCATACAGGCCACGGGCCAGATAAGTGTAACCATGCACGATGGGCATGATCACGCTAGCCAGCCACAGCCAGATGCTTGCCTTGTACTCAAGCCACAGGTACACGAGGCCAATGATGAACCCCGCCATGTCGCAAGCCTTGACAAAGTCAAAGGTCGTGAAATAGTCAACTATATATTCTATCATATGTTTATAAAGTTCTCTAGAC
>JAGHTV010000358.1 GCA_018065165.1 Candidatus Sodaliphilus fimicaballi
ATCATCGAATGTGAGTCCATCCATTTTTACGCGATCTGCAATAAATGACATAATGAATATTTTTAAAAGCTAAAATCAATTATTGCATGCAAAATTACTAATTATTCTTCACGTGCCCAAAAATACATAGCTAAAAACGCAATTTTATAACAAAAAAATAGGGCAATGACTATGCCACTACCCTATTATTCTAAATATGTTTATATATACCTTAATTTCCCATCTCGCTGATGAATTTAATTCTCATCATTCTAATCTCCTCCTCGGGATATTCGGGCCCTAATTCATTAATTGCATCGTCAATGTCATCGCTCTCGCTCTCTCTGAAATAATCAAAGATTTCATCTTGAATGTCAGGCTCGATTTGCTCATTGATATAGTAGTCAATGTTTATCTTGTATCCTGAGTATACAATTGTTTCAATCTCAGTAAGTAGCTCACTGAAATCTATATGATTAGATTCTGCAATTGCATCAAGCGAGATTTTGCGATCTATACTCTGTATGAGTTTAATCTTGATATTACTCTTGCTAGCAATTGACCTCACCCTAAAGTCTATCGGACGCTCTATTTCATTCTCATCAACATATTTCTTGATGAGCTCGATAAACTCGGTACCATATCTCTTTGCTTTTCCTACACCTACACCAGGAATTAAGCTTAACTCCTCAATAGTAATAGGATATGTCGTAGCCATCGCATCCAGTGAGGGGTCCTGGAAAATCACATATGGAGGCAGATTGTTTCTCTTAGCAACCTGCTTGCGTAAATTCTTGAGAATTGCGCACAACTCAGGACTCAGAGATCCTCCACCCGACCCTTCGGGTTCATAATCTTCAACCTCGTTGAAGTCATTATCTTCTACGACCTTAAACGAACAGCCCTTTTGGTTCAGGAATTGCTTTCCCTCATCAGTAACCTTCAAGACACCATAATTTTCAATATCTTTATTAAGATATCCCGAGATTATACCTTGTCTAATGACTGAGCCTAGGAATCTAGCCTCAGTGCCCTTCATGCAACCAAATATGTCGTCGAGTTCATTGTGCTTGTAAGATTTCACTTCAGGCGTAACATCTCCTCGCATTACCGCAACAACATACTCGGTTTTGAAGCGTTCCTTGAGTGCCATGATTGTCTCAATAGCAGCACACAACTCATCACGAGCCTCAACTTTCTTTTTGGGATGCAAACAGTTGTCGCAATTGCCACACTCGTCTTTGTCATATTGCTCGCCAAAATAGTGAAGCAACGCTTTGCGACGACATACGCTAGACTCAGCATAAGCAGTTGTTTCATTAAGTAGTTGCTTACCTATCTCCTGCTCATTTACAGGTTTGCCTTGCATAAATTTCTCAAGTTTCAGCAAGTCCTTCTTAGCATAGAAAGTAATGCATTTGCCTTCGCCGCCATCTCGCCCGGCACGTCCAGTCTCCTGATAGTAACCTTCTAGACTCTTGGGAATGTCATAATGAATTACAAACCTAACATCGGGTTTATCAATACCCATGCCAAATGCTATAGTAGCAACAATAACATCAACATCCTCATTCAAGAATGCATCCTGATTCTCTGATCGAGTAATGCCGTCCATACCTGCATGATACGGTAACACCTTAATATCATTTATCTTCAGGAATTCAGCAAGTTCTTCAACCTTTTTGCGACTCAAGCAATAAATGATACCTGATTTGCCCGGATTTGATTTTATGAACTTGCATATATCCTTATCAATGTCTTTTGTCTTTGGGCGTACTTCGTAATACAGGTTAGGTCGGTTAAACGAAGACTTAAACACATTAGCATCAGTCATTGCTAATGTTTTCTGAATATCGTGTTGAACCTTAGGTGTAGCCGTTGCTGTCAATGCTATAATTGGCCTTGAACCTATACGCTCAATCAGTGGCCTAATCCTACGATACTCCGGGCGGAAATCATGTCCCCACTCCGAGATACAATGTGCTTCGTCAACCGCATAAAACGAAATGTTTACTGTCTTAAGGAATTGTATGTTTTCCTCTTTATTTAGTGACTCGGGGGCAACATAAAGTAACTTAGTTATACCAGAAGTGACATCTTCCTTAACCTGATCGATCATCTGTCGGTTAAGCGATGAATTGAGGAAATGTGCAATACCATCACATTCACTATAATTACGCATTGCATCAACTTGATTCTTCATCAATGCAATTAGTGGAGATATCACAATTGCGGTACCATCCATCATTAATGCAGGCAACTGGTAGCATAATGACTTGCCTCCGCCCGTAGGCATAAGCACAAATGTGTCACGCTCATTGAGTACATTCTCAATGATTTGTTCCTGGTTGCCCTTGAATGTGTCAAAGCCAAAGTATTTCTTTAGCTCAGCGGTTAATTTCTCTCGGTTGCACATACAGTGTCTGGTTTATAGGTTAGGTTAGGTTACTTCTTAGGTAATATATTTACCTTACGAGCGAACTAGATTTTCAAAATTTGACTTCTCCAGTTGCTCTTTGGCATAGTTCAAGTCTAACTTGAATGTATGTTTCTTACTTGATGGTACTGTGTACATTGCGTCAATCATGATTGTTTCAAAAATTGACCTTAATCCACGTGCCCCAAGTTTATATTCGATTGCTTTGTCAACAACATAGTCGAGAACTTCTGGTTCAATGGTAAGTTTAACTTTATCCATTTCCATTAACTTAACATATTGCTTGACAATAGCATTTTTTGGTTCAGTTAATATCCTTCTCAATGCATCGCGATCAAGTGGTTCAAGATTGGTCAAAATGGGCAAGCGACCGATAATTTCTGGAATCAATCCATAAGATCTTAAATCTTGAGGTGCCACAAAGTGGAGCAACTTATCACGATTTTCTTGACTAATATGGTTGTCAACACCAAATCCCACTACATGAGTATTTAAGCGTTGAGCAATCTTCTGTTCTATTCCTTCAAATGCACCACCACATATAAAGAGAATGTTCTTAGTGTCTACAGCAATCATCTTCTGGTCGGGATGCTTGCGGCCACCTTGAGGGGGAACATTTACGACTGATCCCTCGAGCAACTTGAGTAATCCCTGCTGTACACCTTCACCACTCACATCGCGTGTTATTGAAGGATTGTCTCCCTTACGGGCAATTTTATCAATCTCATCAATGAAGACAATACCCTTCTCTGCTTGAGCAACATCATAGTCACATGCTTGAAGAAGTCGGGTTAACAAACTCTCAATGTCTTCACCCACATAACCAGCCTCGGTAAGAACCGTTGCGTCTACAATTGCAAATGGAACCTTAAGCATGCGAGCAATGGTCTTAGCCAGTAATGTCTTACCAGTACCGGTTGGTCCCACAATTATGATGTTTGACTTTTCAATGTCTACATCGTCTTTGTCCTGTGTAAGTCTCTTGTAATGGTTGTAGACCGAAACAGACAAGTATTTCTTAGCCGTATCTTGACCAATCACATATTGATCAAGATACTCTTTAATTTCATTGGGTTTGGGAAGTGACTCAAGCTTGAATTCGTCTTCACCCATTACGCTTTTGGCTTGCCTGAGGTACTCGTGGACTATCTCGTTAGCACGCTCGGCACATTCATTACAAATGCAACCATTCATGCCAGGTAACAGCAATTGAACCACGTTCTCGCCTCTGCCGCAAAAACTACATGTCAGCTCGTCGTTTTTCTTCTTAGCCATTGATTACTTATTAGTTTTAACCAAAACATTATCAATCATGCCATAAGCAAGAGCCTCTTCACTAGTCATCCAGTAATCACGATCACTATCGGCATAAACCTTGTCATATGGTTGACCAGAATGGTCACTGATAATGGTATACAGTTCCTTCTTAAGTTTCAGGATCTCACGAGAAGTAATCTCGATATCAGAAGCTTGTCCCTGAATACCACCCATAGGTTGGTGAATCATAACTCTTGAGTGCTTCAATGCATGTCGTTTACCCTTCTCGCCAGCAACAAGCAATACTGCAGCCATCGATGCTGCCATACCAGTGCATATAGTAGAAACATTGCTCTGGATGTATTGCATAGTGTCATAGATACCCAAACCGGCATAAACCGATCCGCCAGGAGAATTGATATATAATGAGATGTCCTTACCAGGATCAGCAGAGTCTAAATACAGCAACTGTGCTTGAATAACATTTGCAGTATAGTCGTCAACCTGTGTACCCAAAAAGATGATGCGGTCCATCATCAAACGAGAGAATACATCGAGTTGCGTTACGTTCAACTTACGCTCT
>JAGHTV010000467.1 GCA_018065165.1 Candidatus Sodaliphilus fimicaballi
TAGCTTGCTCTGCAAGCAAAATGGGATTACCTCACATATAGGGTATTGTTATTTTGTGGACGGAGTCTACAATTTTTGGGCGCTAGCCATAGAAAAGTTCATTTTCTTTTTTGTTCTATACCAAGTCCCAGAATTTTAACTGGACAATACTATATTAATACGAGATATTTGTAATGCAATTTTTATCAATATTCCTGCTCTCGCTGGTGTCGTTGCTGCAAAGCAACAATGAGGTGGAACTCACCTTCATAGGCGATGCCATGCAACACTCGCCCCAGCTCAATGCAGCGCTGGCGGCAGGTGGAGGCTCACACTACGACTACAGTGCGTGCTTCAAGTATGTCGAGGACGACATAGCACAGGTGAACTACGCAGTGTGCAACCTCGAGTGTCCGCTGGGAGGCAAGCCCTACTCGGGCTATCCAGCCTTCAGTGCCCCCGACGAGTATGCCGCACAGCTCAAGAAGGTGGGCTTCGACTTGTTGATTACGGCCAACAATCACTGCATGGACCGTGGTGCAGCAGGCGCCCGCCGCACAGTGGCTGTGCTTGACTCGCTGGGCATGCCACACATCGGCACCTATGCCAATGCCGAGGCTCGCAACCAGCAGGTACCGTATATCACCACAATCAACGGCATCAAGTTTGGTTTCCTTAGCTATACCTATGGCACCAACGGCATTCCCATAAGCGGCGGCGTAGTAGTGAACCTGCTCGACCGCAAGCAGATTGAGGCCGACATTGCCAAGACACGTAGCGAGGGGGCTCAAGTGCTGTGCGTGGCTCTGCATTGGGGCATAGAGTACACACTCAAGCCCGTGCAAGAGGTGCGCGAGCTGGCCGACTTCCTCGTTGAGCAGGGCGTTGACCTTATCATAGGCGGTCACCCCCACGTGGTAGAACCCATGGAGATGCGTCACAGCAACGCCTACGACAAGGATGTGCTGCTCGTGTACAGCCTGGGCAACTTCATCAGCAATCAAAACGACATTGACTCGCGCGGAGGTGCAATGGTCAAGGTTAAGGTGACAATGAACGGCAGCAAGCCCCGTGTTCACGACGCTCGCTACAAGCTGTTCTTTGTACAGAAGCCTGTAAGCCGTGGCGAGAACTATGTGGTAATTCCCGAGAATCGCCCCGAACTACTGCGTGCCGATGCCCGCGGCGAGTTCAGCCGCTTCATGCAACGCGCTCACGACCTGGTGATGTCACACAACATTGATGTACCACAGGAGCAATAAAAAGATTTACACATTAGTTAACCGATAAAATTAGAATAATATATTATGAAACACATTAAATGTCTTTTGTTGACTCTTGTCTTTTTGTGTTCTTCTTGTGAAAAGGAATATCTGGAACTTGGAAGTAGTTTTTCCTACACAAGTGGAATAATCATTACAGTTCATGACAAAGACGGAAACAACCTGCTTGACTCAAGTTCTGACAAGTTCATTGGCCTGCCTACATCTGTTTACGTCAACAGTAATATCATTGATGTTTCTGAGACTAAATGGTATGGATTAGATATCATATCTGCAAATCATCAATTTAGTCCCGATCCAGAATTCAGCGATTTATATACTGTAGAAAAAGAGGCTATAAATTTATTGCCAAAACAAAAAGCCATTTTCACAGGTCTAGAACTAAAAGACTCAAAACAGAATATTACATTGTATTGGAATGACAATACAAAAGATAATATTGAATTTAATGCAACCATCAAATCAGCAAAAGATGAAGACAAGTATGTCTTTATCCAGGAAACTGCACTGAGACCTTGCTATTTAAACGGCAAAGAAGTAACAGTTAAGCGACTTACTCCTAATTTGAAATGTAAATTTTACCTGATAGATATTATCAAATAAAATTTTACCAATAATACAAAAAGCTGCGCGGTTCACATCGTGCAGCTTTTTTAGTTTACTTCTTTATCAACTAATAACTAATTTCGTTTAACCCAGAAGGTTCATTAGGGCATGTTCTAATGAACTTTCTGGGATTAATTCTTCTGCTGCAAAGGTACTACCATATTCTCACGCTTGCAATCACTAAATATTATGAAAATCACATCCTTATATACAGATTATTTATAAAATAAGACACTAATCATCATCAATGATAGGTACTATTGCAACTTTTTATTAACTTTGCGGCACTATGAAACGTTATCTATCAATAATCATTATCGCAGTCGCAACCTGCCTGAGTGCATGGTCGCAACTGCTATGGAAGGTCGAGGGCAATGGCCTGAGCAAACCTTCATACCTCATGGGTACCCACCACTTTGCACCAGCATCGTTTATCGACAGCATTGCCGGCCTTAACGATGCCATCAACAACTGTGATGCAGTATATGGCGAGATGCATCGTGATGCGATGACATCGATGGAGTCACAGCAAAAGCTTGCCATGGCTCTCATCGCACCCCAAGACAGCATGCTTAACGTGGTGCTCACTCCCGAGCAGTATGCCACTGTTGAGAAAGTTGTCAACTCTTATCTTGCTCCCATGGGCGTCAGCCTTGATATGCTCAAGCAACTTAAGCCACAAGGCATCAACATACAGTTGCAAGCACTCCAGGCCAAGAAATTTCTCAAAGATTTCGACCCAAACAACCTGATAGACACCGGCCTGCAGAAGCGAGGTGCCGATGCAGGCAAGCAGCTAGGAGGATTTGAGACCGTCGATGACCAAATTGAGGCCTTGTTCAGCTCTACGCTCAAGGAGCAGGCCGAGGCACTTGTAGATATGTGCGAGCACGATGCCGAGTTCAACGAGGTAAGCGAGAAGCTCACCAAGGCCTACTTCAACCAAGACCTTGACTATATGCTTAAGCAGTTCATCGACCCCGATGCAGGCGCTGCTCCCACCGAGAAGGAGCTTGAAAACCTGCTGTGGGGACGCAACAGGCGCTGGGTAGAGAAGCTCACAGAGCTCATGCCCCAGCAATCGATACTCGTGTGTGTGGGTGCAGGTCATCTGCCCGGCGACAAAGGCGTCGTGGCACTGCTTCGCAACGCTGGCTACACCGTAACGCCCTGCAAGTAACATCACGTTACAGCATAAAACAAAATTGCCGCCCGAAATTCTCGAGCGGCAATTTCTTTATATTGTTGTCCGGTATACAACAAAAGAAATTATTTTGAGGACAGAGTCCTCCATTTTAAGG
>JAGHTV010000260.1 GCA_018065165.1 Candidatus Sodaliphilus fimicaballi
GCCATATAGCATGTCGCCCACGATGGGTGCGTTGAGGCCTTGGGGATGCGATGCGTGTACGCGTAGCTGATGGGTGCGGCCTGTCTTGGGGTAAAACCTTACAAGTGTCTTGCCTCTTGTGCGTGACACTACTTCATAGTGTGTGACTGATGGCTTGCCCAGTTCGTAACTCACCATCTGCCTGGGGCGGTCGTCAATGTTTGGGCACAATGGCAACTCAATGTCGCCTTCGTCTTTCTCTACATTGCCCTCGAGCATGGCGAGGTAACACTTGTGTACCTCGCGTTGGGCAAACATTTCCTGCAGTGCTTTGTGTGTGTCCTTGTCCTTGGTAAAGATGAGTAATCCCGATGTCTCCTGATCGAGCCTGTGTACCACCATAGGTCCACTTGCCTCGGGATGGCGTTCTTGCCAGCGAGTGAGAGCCGAGTCGTCGAGCAGTTTGCCCGGCACGCTCAGCATGCCCGATGGCTTGTTGACCACAGTGAGCCACTCGTCGTCATAGAGTTCTTCTATGCCATCGCTTGCCTGTACTTGTGCAAGCTTGTTTTCTTCTACATCTAATCCCTGCAGCATATATTCCAGTATGGGCTTGCACTTGCTGTGGCAGGCAGGGTAGAAGTGCCCGTGATGACGCACTTCGCCCACAGGCGATGCTCCCCCCCAGAACTCGGCCATGCACAGCGGTTGCAGGTGGTGTGTGTAGGCATAATGCAGCAGTTTGGGCGCACAGCACTCGCCCGAGCCCGATGGTGGCAGTTTGCCTTGGGCCGCCGCAAATATGTCTGTCAGGTCGCTATGGTTGCCGCGAGCGTCTTCAACCACAAAGAGGCGGAATATACGCTCTTGCAATGCTTCGCTCATGGTCTTGCGACGAGTCTTGAGTTGTGCTATTTCGTTTTCATGTAGGGCAAGTTCGTGCTTGCATGCGTCTATCTCGCCCTCGATACGCTGCCGCAGGCGTTTAAGTTCGGCCTTCTGGTAGCGACTCTCGTTGAGCAAACGTTCGTTTTCATCATTAGTCAACTGGCTGCTTGAGCGTATAGTGTCGCGTTGAGCTTTAGATTCTGCCATGAGTTGCTTGTAGGCAGCAATTTCTTGCTGACCCTGTCGTCCCATGGTTGCCAGCTGTTCGCGCAGCTTGATGATATTGGGTGCACTTTTCAGTGCTGCGATGCGATGGTTTATGGCAGTAATGTCGGCCTCGCCCTGCTTGAACTCGCCATCGGGATTAAGCAGGTCATAAACTGCAGGCACAAAGTAGGTATGGTCGTTGCTACCTGCCAGATTGCCCGAGAAGGCAGCAAGAAATTGGGGCTGTGTGGCATCGGGTGCCATGACCACCATCACGCCCAGCATCTTGCCCTTGTCTAGCTCCTCGGCCCAGTCGAGACGAGAGGCGACATACTGTTGCACCTGACGCGACGCTACCACACACAGCGGGTGCGGTGTGTAGTGAAACGGGAATGTGAACTGCCGCGGCAGCTCCATTCCCGTTATGTCAATGTCAAAGTCGTGCAATCGCATTTACAATAGTTTTATTAAATGAGTAATTAATTTATTTCACTCTCCATAAATCAGTGAGCTTGTTTTTTGCTTTTCTTAAACTCTCAACAATCAGTGAGAAGTATTATGCTTGTTTCTCGCTTGCTGCATCAATGAGTAGCATTTTGCTTGTTTCTCACATGCTGTATCAGAGAGTCGCATTTTGCTTGTTTCTCACATGCAGCATTAGAGAGTAGCTTTTTTTCGCCCGAATGGGCGATATTTTAATAACCCCCTGCGCGAAGTATGAGCGCTGGGGGAGATTGCGCTATCAAATATTGCGCCCGCAGGGCGCTACACCGCATATCAGTCATCAAAAAAATCGTCATCATCTGGATTTATCCCAAATGATTTTAAGGTATCATGAAACTCATTGGTAAAACTGATATGCTTATGATGATTTTTTTTATTCGTAATATAATTGAATACACTTTGTTTTTCACTCATAGAATATGTAAAAACGGCATATCCTCGTCCCCATCCGGTGAATAAAGGGAACAAGTTTGATTCTTTAATCCATTTGTTTGTCTCAACTTTGAGCACTTTCATGAATTCTGACAAGCTGTATTTCGTAGGAATTGATACGAGCATATGTATGTGGTCAGGCATACCTCCAACACGATACAGTTTGCAACCTTTGTTTATGCACAAACCGTTAATGTAGGCATAAAGCTTTAGTTCGTGCCTTTCGTCTAGTGACAAAACGCTGCCTTTCGTCCTGAAAATAATATGGTAAAGTAATACCTGATGACTCATGCTTAATTCTTTTTTGTATCGCCCTGCGGGCGCATTCGATGGATCTACTATTCTCCCCCAGCGCTCCTTTAGTCGCGCAGGGGGGTATCAAAATATCGCCCTGCGGGCGTAATTGGGTTTGTGAAACAGTAATCTAAATCGCTGTAACCATATATCGCCCTGCGAGTGCAAGTGTCAAGTATCCTTTTCTCCCCTGGGCGAATATAGGATAATGTAACGATTGCTCTTGATATTAACAAACACCCTACGGGTTTTGCCCGTAGGGTGGGATATAATAGGATCTGTTGCTTTACTTTACGATGAAGTGCTTGTACATTACGCCCAGTACCTTGTTAATGATAATGTTGCCATCCTTGCAGCCGCTGCATATCATTACAAGGCCATACTTCTGCTCGGGGTCGAAGAACATAGCACTACGCAAGCCATAAGCACCGCCAGTGTGGCCCACGAGGACCTTGCCGGGTGTGTACTCGTCGGTCTGCTCCAGTGCGAGACCATAGTGGAAACCGGGTGTATGTTCAACTTGCATGCACTTAGAGCTCTCTTCGCTCAGGATGCGAGTCTTGGCCAGTGGTGACTTGCCATAGTTCATGTGCATGATCATATACTTGGCCAGGTTGCGAGCCGAGATCTTCATGCCACCAGCAGGCGAGAATGTCACTGAACTCTCTGTGAGCTTGTAGTTCTCGAGGCCTGTAATGGGGCGATAGGCGTTTTGCTCTTCATATTCCTTGCCGTTCCATGAGTAGAGCTTGCCAATGCGCTTGGCGGGTACATCGTTGATATTGAAGCTAGCCTCAAGGCCCAGCGGTTGAACGATGTGACGCTTCACATACAGGTCAAAGCGTTCGCCTGATACCTTCTCAATGATTGAACCCAGAAGGCTGAAGTTGAGGTTACAGTACTCATACTTTGTGCCGGGCTTGTAATCATTGTAGGCATTCTTGTAGTTGGCGTTCTTGCCGGGGTTGATGCAGTCAAGGTCGATGTAGTATCCCTCGCTGTCGTTAAGGCTGCTGGTGTGGCTCAGGAGCATCTCAACGGTGATGGGTACCTCGGGGTGCTTGGGATTGCGCACTGTGAATGGGAGCACCTTGTTGACATCGGTATCAAGCGTGAGCTTGCCTTGCTCTACCAGTTGCATGATAGATACGCCTGAGAACGATTTAGAGATTGATGCAATGCGGAACATGGTGTTGTTGGTCACGGGCACCTTGGTCTTGATGTCCTGCACACCATAGCTCTTGTTATACACGATTTGGTTGTTCTTTACCACTGCTATGCTCAAACCCACTACATCGAGGCTGTCGAGCACATGTTGCATATCGGTATCAAAGGCTACACGCTTGGGAGTCTTTGAACGCTTGGTCGCAGCGTTGGCGTTTATTGAGCTGGCTGCTATGACAACGCCTAGCAGCAGACATGCTATTTTCTTAATCATAGGACAATTCTTTATTGGTTAACAATTACGGGTTTTGACTCGTTGTTGCAACGGTCAACTGCAGTTACAGCATAGGTCCACTTGGTCTTGTCTTTCTTGTTGGCGGGAGCGATAGTGACTTGTGTCTGGCCGGTGATGCAGTAGATGTTTGCTGAGTTCTCAAGGTCAAGCTCCTCGCCTTCCTTTACGCGGTAAACCACGTAGCGAGCTGCTTGCTGGGTGGGGTCGGTTGTGTTGGGAGCTACCCAGCTCAGTGTTACTACTGATGATTTCTTGTCTTTAGACACCTGGAGGTTCTCAACTGTGCCGGGAGCGATGCTGTCGATCCATGTATAGGCCTGGATGAGGGCGGGAGTTGCCTGGTGTGTAGTCTTGAGTGAGTCCATCACGCCCTTGTAGTTCTTGGTGATAGAGTAAGCAGGCCACCAGCAGGGACCTTGTATGTTGGCAAGTTCGCGGTTGAGGCGAGTGCGGTGGTCGAGCTGTGTGGGGTTAAGTGTGTCACCCTTAGCATCGGCGATGTCGCGGTGGTCCATTACGTTGTTAACGCTTTGGCCATTGTACATGTGGCGACCGTTAGCATGAGTGTTCCACCAGTATGTGAGTGTGAGGCCGTTAGCACGTGGGTGTTCAAGTTCCCAGTAGAGCTGGGGAACCATGTAGTCGACCCATCCCAGGGCTGTCCAGCGGGGGCAGTCGGCATATAGCTTGTCGTAGCACTGCAGACCGTTGGTCTCGCTGCCGTTAACATCGTCCTTCTTGTTACGCCAGATGCCAAATGGGCTGATACCCAGGCGTACCCAAGGCTTGAGTTCTACCAGTGTGTTGTGCAGCTTCTCAATGAGCTTGTCAACATTGGCACGACGCCAGTCGCCCTTATCCCAGCCCTGACCATACTTGTTGTAAGAAGCATCGTCGGGGAAGTCCTGATCGGTGGGGTAGGGGTAGAAGTAGTCGTCCATGTGGATAGCGTCAACATCATAGCGAGTTACGATGTCGCGTACCACCTTGTCGATGAAGTCGCGGCTCTCGGGCAGACCCGGATCAAAATAGAGCTTGCCGTCGTTATACTTGATGAACCACTCGGGGTGCTGATAGTAAACATGGCCGGGAGCGGGACTGTCATTCTTGCCCGATGTTACACGATAGGGGTTAATCCAGGCGTGAAGCTCCATACCGCGCTTATGAGCCTCGTCGATCATGAATTGCAGAGGGTCCCACATGGGGTTGGGAGCCTTGCCGGGTTCGCCTGTGAGCCAGCGGCTCCAGGGCTCAAGGTTGCTCTGGTAGGCAGCATCGGCTTGGGGACGGATTTGCCAGATTATTGCATTACAGCCAGCCTCCTGGAGTTTGTCGAGCTGGTCGATGAGATATGCCTGATTCTCGGCTGTTGACTGCTCGGCATACTGCTTTTGGCCGATGATGTGCATCCATGCACCACGAAATTCTCTCTTGGGATTGCCTGCAAGAGCATTGGCAGCTACCAGTGCTATAAGAGCGGGCAGGATAAGTTTTAAAGCTTTCATTTTTTAGAGGTATTTATGTTGTTTTAATTGATTTCAATTTCAGTTGCAAATATAATTAAAAAACCCGATAAATGCTAAATTTAGCATTATCGAGTTTGTAAGTATATGCTTTATTTACGCATTTTGTTCCAGTTGCGAATATATTTGCTGATATTTTACCTTGAGAGCCTCGGGCTGCTTTAACAACTCGCGATACTCGGCCAGACGTGTTGCATTGGCACTCTCAGGTATCCACAGCTTGAGGTATCCGCCCTCGGCATATTTCTCGGCCATGTGCTCGATGAAGCGTTGGTATTGCTCCTGTTCGTTCATCGTGGGGTAGTGTGCCTGGGTGTACTGGATGGTGCGGCGTATTATGGTGTCGCCGTCAATCTGGCGGTCGCTCTCGGCAATGATGCGTCCATATATGGTGCGAGGTTCGTGGTCGCTCGATGCACGATGGTCCTCGGCAGCGTCGGCCATGATGTCAATTTGCTCGGGGGTGAACCACTGCAGCAGTCGCTTGTCCTCACGCATCATGCGGGCACTCACCACATGGTGCAACTTGCGTCCCTCGCACAGGCCCACATCGTGGTAGGCTGCAGCCACCAGCAGCATGTTGCAGTCAACCTGGGGATAGTGTTCGGCCAGTTGCAGGCTCGTTTCCATCACATAGTGAGCATGGTCGCGCTGGTGACCAGCATCGTGGTGGTCATAGAGTGGTATGATCTCCTGCTCGAGAAATTGCCTTATCTCCTCGTTTATCATATAGTAGTGTTACTTTACGGGAATCTTGTCGATGCGACGGCAGTGGCGTCCGCCCTCAAATGGTGTAGTGAGGTAGGTCTTCACAATTTCGATGGCCTGCTCGTTGCTCAGGAAACGGCCAGGCATGGCCAGTATGTTGGCATCGTTGTGCTGGCGAGCCAGCGATGCAATCTCGGGAATCCAGCATAGTGCCGAGCGTATGCCTTGATGCTTGTTTACTGTCATGTTGATGCCCTCACCGCTACCGCATATTGCTATGCCGGGATAGCACTCGCCACTCTCTACTGCCAGTGCACAGGGATGAGCAAAGTCGGGATAGTCACAACTGTCCTCGTTGTAGGTGCCAAAGTCCTTGTAGGCAATGCCTTGCTCGTCGAGAAACTTGATTACTGCTTGCTTTGTTGCCCAGCCGGCGTGGTCACTGCACAGTGCCACGGGCTTACCTGTTTGAATGATTGTATTGTCCATATTTTAAGG
>JAGHTV010000389.1 GCA_018065165.1 Candidatus Sodaliphilus fimicaballi
CTCTACCATGCGGGGGTAGGGGTTGCCCTGACGCGCGTTCAGTGTGGTGCCCTTGACGATGATACCGCCCAGACGGCTCAGGTCAATAAAGTCGGCAAACTCCTCGCCGTAGCCAAATGTCCCCGATGCTGTCATCACGGGATTCTTGAGGGTGAGTGACCCTATCTTTACGCTTAAATCTACCATTTGAGTCGATCAATGTTAAATACGGGGCCCTCGGTGCACACGCACACGTTGCCGGCGTCGTTAGTATCTTCAACACAGCACAAGCATGCTCCCAAGCCGCAGGCCATCATGTTCTCGAGCGAAACCTCGCAGTTGATGCCACGCTCGCGTGCGATTGCGGCTACAGCCTTCATCATGGGCATAGGACCACAGCAAGCTATGTGTGTGATGTTATCTTGTTGTAAAACAGGATGGGTTGTGACAAGTCCGTGATGTCCCAGCGAACCGTCCTCGGTAGCCACATGCACCTCGGCTGTCTGGCGGAAGAGGTCAAGTTGCAGCAGGTCGCTCATCGAGCGTGCACCCAACAAGAACTGCACATCAACGCCATGAGCGGCAAGCTTCGATCCCAGCATCAGTAGGGGAGCTGTACCCACACCGCCACCCACGAGCAGCGCTGTGCCCTTTACATCGGTGGTAAAACCATTGCCCAGCGGCAGCACAAGGTTGAGTATTGTACCCTCGGCAGTGTCACATAGCGAGTTAGTACCTTTGCCTGCACGACGCACTAGCAACCACAGCTCATGCTGGTCGGCATAGTTAATCGAGATGGGACGGCGCAGATAGGTACTCTTAGAGTTGGGCACTTCTACCTGGACAAACTGTCCTGGTTGTACGGTGGGCATGTTGCCCTTGGCTGGAGCAAGCTTGAGCAGACTGAAATTCGCCCCATGCTTGTCATTGGCCTTAACGATAAAATCCATTACCTGTTTCATACCTACAAAGGTACTATTTTTTTACGAAAGACGCAGTACGAAAGACGAAAAACTTTTAACGTAAACGCGAACGTAAACGCAAACGCGAACGCAAACAAGACACCACCGTTCCTTGAGCGTTCGCTCATGCTTATCGTAAACGAGAACAAGACACTACCGTTCCTTGAGCGTTCGCTCAAGTTTAAGTTAACACAAACCGTGACACCACCGTTCCTTGAGCGTCAGTTCAAGGTTGGTTCTGAAGTCCACAGTCGACAGGGTGCCCGCGGTTTTTACCGCGGTGAAAAAAATCCCACCAGCCATAAGACCGGTGGGATTTGTATCAGTATTTAACTTTCAGTTAATTACTCTTCAGGTTCTACGCCCCATTGCTGGCGAGCAAGGCGGCGGTAGTTGTTGTAACGCCATTGAGCGTTCTCCTTAGCGGCAGCAAACAGTTGCTCTGCCTCCTCGGGATTCTGCTTCATTACCGATGCGTAGCGTACCTCGCCCTTCAGGAAGTCGTTGAAGCCTTCCCAGTTGGGCTCCTTGCTGTCGAGAGTGAAGGGGTTCTTGCCCTCAGCCTCCAGCATGGGGTTGTAACGCCACAGGTGCCAGTAACCGCATGCTACAGCCTTAGCCTCCTCAGCTTGAGACTTGCCCATACCCACCTTAAGACCGTGGTTGAT
>JAGHTV010000562.1 GCA_018065165.1 Candidatus Sodaliphilus fimicaballi
AATGCTTAAATGTGCGAAATTTGCCTTATTATGTGCTTTTATTGAAACAAAAGCATTAACTTTGCAGTTCAAATCCATTTTTGATAAAAACAATGAGCAAACATATTATTAACGCAACGCGCCTAGTAGGCTTGATTCTGGTGTTGGCAGTCACATTTGCAATGTCGGCTCAGTCTACACCCGACATCGTTTCAAGCATCAACCGCTCGGGCAATGTAACCATCAGCCTGCCCCAGGGCCTCTCTGAGCGTGCCAATAGTGAGCTGAACAAGTCTGCAGCGACTAGCAGCAAGGTCGAGGAGAAGGAAGATGCCACCGTTACCGATGACAAGAAAGTGGTAGACCCACGCACACAGCGTGCCCACACTACTACCCAGACCATCCAGGGCCGTTCAACAGGTTTCCGCATACAGGCATTCAGCGAGAGTTCGGCAAGTGGCAAGGCTGCCGCACAGGCTCGTGCTAAGCAGATTGCCATGAAGTTCCCCCAGTATCGCACCTACATCAGCTACAACGCCCCCATATGGCGTCTGCGTGTAGGCGACTTCAAGACTCAGGCCGACGCACAGGCTGCAATGAGCCGCCTGCGCAGCATCTTCCCACAGTTTGCTGGCAGCTTTATGATTGTCAAGGATAATATTAATGTTTGGAGCAGGTAAAGTGACATTACTACAAGATGAATAAAGAACAACAAATAGAACAGATAGCCCAGCACTATCGCGCAATACTCGAGTTGCTAGGAGAGGACCCCAATCGTGAGGGCCTCGTAAAGACTCCCATGCGTGCAGCCAAGGCTCTTGTCGAGAACACCCGTGGCTACAATCTCGATGCGTCACACATCATTCGTTCGGCCATCTTCGAGCATCCCGGCTCACAAATGGTCATCGTCAAGGACATCGAGTACTACTCGTTGTGCGAGCATCACATCCTGCCATTCTTTGGCAAGGTGTCTATTGGCTACATACCCACTGGCGAGATAGTAGGCCTCAGCAAGCTGGCACGCATCGTCGATGTGTATTCACGTCGCCTACAGGTACAGGAGCGACTCACACGCGAGATATGCTGCGAGCTTGCCCAGTCACTTGCATCACAGGGCGTGATCGTCGTGTGCGAGGGCGAACACCTGTGCATGAAAATGCGTGGAGTAGAGAAGCAGGGCGCTGCAACTGTTACAATGCACTATACAGGTGCCTTTGAGCAAGTTGAACTGCGCAACGAGTTCTTCCGCCTGCTCAAGCAATGATATGGCAAAAGAAAAAATTGTCCAAAAACATAAATTTTTAGTGCAAAAATTTGGTCATATCAAATAAAAGCCTTAACTTTGCACTCGCAATTGAGAAATAACTCAATGTTTATGCGAAAATAGCTCAGTTGGTAGAGCACGACCTTGCCAAGGTCGGGGTCGCGAGTTCGAGTCTCGTTTTTCGCTCAAAGTTCTTAGAAAATTAGGAATGGCATCACGAAAGTGATAAAGATTATGCGAAAATAGCTCAGTTGGTAGAG
>JAGHTV010000056.1 GCA_018065165.1 Candidatus Sodaliphilus fimicaballi
CTCTCTGCTTTCAAGTTGACGCAATGCTCAACCGATACCTTAATAATCTAGAAAAGCGATTCGTCACGGAAGGCGGAATCAAGGAACGCATGCATGCCGCCCGCACTGGCTATCGCAAGGAGCAAGACGAGAAAATGACGAGCCTCGTCAAGGAAAACTCCCAACTAAAGCAACAACTTGCAGCCCTGCAAGCTGCATACGATGACCTAAAGCAACGCGCACTCAAAGCCTACAACGAACAAAAGACAAGAATTGAGGAACTGGAAAATAAATTGGAGGACTAAATTCCATCACAAGTAGCATAATTAGCGTGGCAATTTTTTGCATAAATATGTAGTTTTATGCATGTTTTAAGCAAATTATATGCATATTTTATTTTATTTATAACTTTTTTGTGAATTTATTTGCATATTATTTGAATTGTTTTTAATTTTGCGTCAGAAAACAAAATTAATAACATCAAAATTCTTACAACTATGAAACAAGAAGTACCTTACAAGATATATCTCAACGAGAATGAGATCCCAACACAGTGGTATAATGTGCGTGCCGACATGAAGAACAAACCGGCTCCACTATTGAACCCCGGCACAGGCAAGCCTCTCACCCTCGAGGATCTAAACCCCATCTTCTGTGAGGAACTCAACAAGCAAGAGCTTGACAACGATACTAGATTCTTCGACATTCCCGAGGAAATCCAGAATTTCTACAAGATGTATCGCCCCGCTCCTCTGGTACGCGCTTACTTCCTTGAAAAAGCCCTGGGCACTCCCGCTAAGATTTACTATAAGTTTGAGGGCAACAACACCTCAGGCAGCCACAAACTCAACTCTGCCATCGCACAGGCTTACTACGCTAAGAAGGAAGGCCTCAAGGGTGTTACCACCGAGACCGGTGCTGGCCAGTGGGGTACAGCATTGAGTATGGCTTGCGCTTACTTTGACCTGGACTGCAAGGTTTACATGGTGAAGTGCTCTTATGAGCAGAAGCCCTTCCGCCGCGAGGTGATGCGCACTTACGGTGCCAACGTTACTCCCTCGCCCAGCCTTACAACCAACGTGGGCCGCAAGATTCTCTCTGAGCACCCCGACACTACCGGTTCGCTGGGTTGCGCAATCTCAGAGGCTGTTGAGGTAGCAGTTACTAACCCTGGATATCGTTACGTTCTGGGTTCGGTACTCAACCAGGTGCTTCTGCACCAGTCAATTATCGGTCTTGAAACTAAGGCTGCACTCGACAAGTATGGCATCAAGGCCGACATGATTATCGGTTGCGCCGGTGGTGGTTCTAACCTGGGTGGTCTCATCGCTCCCTTTATGGGTGAGAAACTGCGTGGCGAGGCCGACTACCAGATCATCGCTGTTGAGCCCGCATCATGCCCCAGCTTCACTCGCGGTAAGTATGCTTACGACTTCTGTGATACTGGTATGATTTGCCCCCTTGCTAAGATGTACACCCTGGGCAGCCAGTTCATCCCCTCGGCTAACCACGCTGGCGGTCTCCGTTTCCACGGTATGAGTCCCGTAATGTCGCAACTGTATGCCGATGGTATGTTTGAGGCACGCGCGGTTGAGCAGACTGCAGTGTTTGAGGCTGCAACACAGTTTGCACGCGTTGAGGGTATCCTTCCCGCTCCCGAGAGCAGCCACGCTATACGCGTAGCCATCGACGAGGCTCTCAAGTGCAAGGAGACAGGCGAAGAGAAGACTATCGTCTTCGGTCTCACTGGTACAGGTTACTTCGACCTCTACGCTTACGAGCAGTTCAACTCTAAGACAATGACCGATGTAATCCCCAGCGACGAGCTCATCAAGGAATACCTCGACAAGCTCCCCAAGGTTCCCGGACAGGAATAATTCACACGCATAATACACGCCAAAGTCGCTCAACACCAGCAAGTAGTTGAGCGACTTTTTTTGGAGTATAGGCGGACACCATCGCCACCGCAAAAGGATATTGGCGAAAAAACTCGGCAAACCATTTGTCATGTTTTTCCATTTCAATTATTTTTCTTACTTTTGTGCCCAGACACACAAAATATTAACTTATAATACATACAAATTATGATGAAGTTCAAACGCTTATCGCTTTTATTCCTTGTAGTTATTACTGCTATTTCGTTGAACTCTTGTTCTAACGACGAACCAGATGCTAAACATTACATTGAGTATGAGTATGGAGTAGAAGTACTGGAGGGATACTCTCTTATCTACGACGTCACTTGCACTTACACTAACATTTTCACTAACGAACTTGAAACAAAAACTGTGGGTAATCTGGGTGAGAGCTCGTTCAGTGGCCATGGCGAAGGCACACCCAAGGCCAAGGAAGTCGTGTTCAAGGTCGAAGGTAAACTCAAACCAAATGCCAAAGAACTCGTTGAAGAAGCTATCGCAAAGCATAAAAAATTTAATATAGGCTACAAGTGCCGCGGCAAGGCATATGTTTACTCTGACCCCGAATGCACTAATTTTGTAAAGGAGCTTTTCTCTTTTCGTAAAAGTAGTGAGGTGACGACAGAATATGATGCCGAATATCTGAAGTACTACTTAGACAATTATCCCACAATCGAAATCTACGAGATTCATCACCCCGTTGAATAAAGAAAATGTCCTCAGAGGGACAGTCCCCGTGAGGACATTTTGCCTAATAAAACGAGGACCTGCGGTACACTATGCAGGTCCTCTGTTTTGTTAACTTGTAAATTTGCTTGACCGCTTTACCAAGCATGGTGCTACGGCACGAAATGCGTTTTTTTTCTGTATTTGTTGAATTAGTGGACGAAATTGTGTATTTTCGCAGAAAAATTCAAAACACCTATAACATAAAAACATGAACAAGATTGAAATCAATATTCCCTCGACCGAGGCTCTGCAGGAGGCTGCACACGAGTTTATGGCCGCAATGGGTGACTATACAGTATTTGCATTCTACGGCCAGATGGGTGCGGGCAAGACAACATTCATCAACGCACTGTGCCGCGAGCTGGGCGTAGTTGAAGATGTAACAAACTCACCCTCGTTTGCCATCATCAACGAGTATCGCAGCGACACTACTGCTGAGTTAATCTACCACTTTGACTGCTACCGACTTGAGAACGAGGAGGAAGCTATCGAGATAGGTACCGAGGACTACTTTGACTGCGGTGCAGTGTGCCTCATCGAGTGGCCCGAACGCATCGAAGGCTTGTTGCCCGACGACACCGTTACCGTTGAGATTACCGTCAACGATGACGATACCCGCAAGATGACAATCACCCTGCCTGAATAAATAAAGGGTTAAGAGGTTAACAGTTTAAAAGTTTAATTTCGAATTATCGAGTTATCGAAAATTCCCCCTCACCCACGTACAACAATGCCTAGATATATCCTGTTGCACGATGTCGCTTCGACTAACACCTATCTGAAGCAGAATGCTGGTAGTTTGCCTACCGGCACCGTGGTCTATACCCACAACCAGACGGCAGGCCGCGGCCAGAAAGGCAACTCGTGGGAGGCCGAGCCGGGCAAGAACATCACCATGTCGATGCTCATCAAGCATCCCGCCGTCAAGGCCATAGAGCAGTTTTACATCAGCGAGGCCGTTGCAGTGGCCATAGCCACCGTGCTCAGTCGCTATACCCCTGGCTTTAAGGTAAAGTGGCCCAACGATATATACCACAACGACCACAAGGCATGTGGCATTCTCATTGAGCACACACTGGCAGGCGGAGGCATTGCCGACAGTGTGCTGGGTGCAGGCATTAACATCAACCAAACCGTGTTTGTGAGCGATGCCCCCAACCCCATTTCACTGGCTCAACTCACTGGCGAGCAGTATGATGTAGAGGCTGTGATGCACGAGGTGTGTGACGAGATTGAGCAACTCACGCAGTTCACCCCCGAGTCATGTCAAGCCCTGCACGAGCAGTTCTTGAGCATGCTCTATCGCAACGATGGCAAGGAACACACTTTTGAGTTGCCCGACGGCACACAGTTTCCTGCCACCATACACAATGTACTCACCGACGGCACATTGCAGCTGCGCACCCCTGACGGAACCATCACAGGGTACGCCTTCAAGGAAGTGAAGCATGTGATAGGCAATGTAACTCTTTAACAAAATACGAAATCACAAAACATAGATAAAAGGGACGGTTCTTTTTATCTAGTTTTTATAAAAACGGAATTTACTACACATTTATAAATTATGAACATAGCAGTATATTGCAGCTCACGCCAAGGCCTTAGCAGCGACATCGAGGCTACCGCCCTCGCACTTGGCAAGTGGATAGGCGAGAACGGACACACTCTGGTTTACGGCGGTGTTAACGCCGGTCTCATGCACACCGTGGCTCAGGCTTCGCACGATGCCGGTGCACAGGTTGTGGGTGTCGTACCCGAGTACTTCATGCACCGCCTCGACGAGGTTGTTGACGAGGTAATCGAGACTCGCGACCTCAACGACCGCAAGGACGAGATGTATCGCCGCAGCGACGCCTTTGTGGTACTGCCCGGCGGCATTGGCACCATCGACGAGTGGATAGCCACACTGTCGCAGATTACTGTCGACGGCAGTCCCCGACGCATCGTGGTGATGAACCTTGACGGAATGTACGACCACATGGTTGAGCAACTTAACGTTACCGAGGAGTCTCCCTATGCTCGCGTCAAGGGCATGGTCGACATCTCGATCATAGCATCTACTATCAACGAGATGATTGAGGCACTTGAGACAATTGAGCAGCTATAAAGTAGATAATAGGGACGGTTCTTTTTATCTAGTTTTCGGTTGTATTCCCTTATAAAACCACATATATTGTATAATGAAAAGCAAAGTATATACCCTCACTGGCGACAAAGGCACAACAGCCCTCGTGGGCGGACAGCGAGTAGACAAGGACAACATGCGTGTTGAGGCCTATGGCACTGTTGACGAGCTAAACTCACACATAGGTCTGCTGGCAAGTCTGCTACGCGATAGTGACGATGAGGCAACCAAGCACTTGATATTTGTGATACAAAACCGCCTGTTCAACCTGGGAGCATACCTCGCCACCGAGACCGATGATGCCCAGAGCCCCGTATACGGACTGAGCGACGACGATGTTAAGGCCATAGAGACCCACATCGACGAGATGGACGCCACGCTGCCACCCATGAAGAGTTTCATCCTGCCTGGCGGTTGCCACGAGGCTGCACAGTGCGATGTGTGCCGCACAG
>JAGHTV010000337.1 GCA_018065165.1 Candidatus Sodaliphilus fimicaballi
AACCTGTACTGGTAATGCGTGACACAACCGAGCGACCCGAAGCTCTTGATGCTGGCACAGTCAAACTGGTTGGTACTGACTATGATGCTATTGTTGACAATGTATCTCTCTTGCTTGACGACCAAGAGGCATATCAACGCATGAGTAAAGCCGTTAATCCTTATGGCGACGGTAAAGCATGTGAACGCATCATCAATGCATTGAAATGAAAATACAATTAAATAAGTATACTATTATGAAAAAAATATTATTATCACTTGCAATAATTTTTGCTGCATGTGTTTCTTGTTCTGTTCCTCAAACTGCTGTTATGAATGAGATACGTAAGATTGACAACATACAATCAACCCGCATTCCCGTATCACTCATCAGTTCACTTTCAGGACTTGGCAACAAGGCTAATTCGATTCCAGGATTAAACCTTTCGGCACTCAAGAATGTCAATTCTATTGACATCATGACTATCAATGATAATGGTGCAAAAAACAAGGCTCGCAAATTACTTGAACAATTCTATAAAGGAAACACCTATGAATTGATTTTTCAATCTAAACAGAATATGTTTCAAGGAATTTCAATGTACGCTCTGCCTAGCACAAAAAACACATACAGTGATGTAATCATTATCAACGACAACAATGCCGACATCAACATAGTTGAGTTACAAGGTAATATGTCACAAGACGACCTCAATTTTTTAGATTTGTAATTAATGAAACGATTTATATTTAACGCTCTAGCTCTGGGCTTGTTCGCTTTTGCACAAGCACAAGATGAGGCACCCGAACCTTTAACGATATCTGATTTTGTCACAGGATCATCAGTGCCTTATGGCATTGGTGCTATGAGTCCTTCTCCTACAAGCGGAAACTACTATTATAGACTGGTAGATTCTAATAAAATCGTCAGGTACAGTTACAAGAATGCCGAAGAAGAGACAACTCTTTACTCATCAGCCGACGAGAAAGGGTTTTCTGACATATTCTGGAATGGTTTCAAAATGAACTCTCAAGGTTCTCGCATCTTGTTATGGACTAACAGCGAACCTATATATCGTCATTCATTTAGAGCTAACTACTATGTAGCCGATGTAGTTTCATGCCACACCGTAAAACTATCAGAAAATGGAGGCGAAGAATTTGCAACAATGAGTCCTGACGGTACAAGGATTGCCTATGTAAAGGGTAACAATGTCTTTATCAAAGAACTTGTCTATGCCGATGACAGTCAGGGGTTGTTTGACAAAGGAACCACTCAAGTAACAACCGACGGCAAAATCAATAGCATTATATATGGTGTGCCCGACTGGGTATATCAAGAGGAATTTGGAATTCTTAATTCTCTCTGCTGGTCACCCGATGGAAAGACACTGGCATTCATACGCTGGGACGAGAGCGAGGTGCCTATGTACTCAATGACCATGTATGAGGGTGATTGCTCTCCCAATAAGGACTATGCACTATATCCCGGTAGTTATGACTACAAGTATCCTGTTGCAGGCGAAAAGAATTCTGTCGTATCAGTTTGGTGTTATAATGTTGAGACGAAGTCACTGTCTCAAATGGACATTCCCAAAACTGATGAAGACTACATTCCGCACATTGCATTTAGTGGTAGAAATGATGCTCTCATGGTGACATTACTCAATCGCACACAGAACGATATGAAAATATATCGTGTCAACCCAGCAACTACCCTATCACAATGCGTATACCACGAAACATCTAAATCGTGGATCGACAGCGAACTCGCTAACAGCGTGACATATACCGACAAGACATTTGTCATACCCAGCGAGCGTGATGGATGGGCCCACCTATATGAATACACTCTCGATGGCAAAGAATTGCGAAAATTAACATCGGGCAACCAAGCAGTAACTGACTACTATGGTTGCGACAAAGCACACCACTTGCATTACTACCAGCGTACCGCTGGACCTCTTAATCGCGTAGTAGC
>JAGHTV010000455.1 GCA_018065165.1 Candidatus Sodaliphilus fimicaballi
GGATTATGTTGCACATGATTAGAAATTAATTTTGAATGATATGTGCAGTATGATTTGGCAATAAGAAAGAAAACTTGTATTTTTGTAGTGAAAAATATAAAGACATAAATATGAAAAGTAGAATAACTGAACTTTTTGGTATTAAATATCCCATCATTGCTGGTGGTATGGTGTGGTGTAGCGGTTGGCGTCTGGCTGCAGCTGTTAGTAATGCAGGAGGTCTTGGCTTGATTGGTGCAGGCTCAATGACCCCCGAGGTACTACAGGAGCACATACGCAAGTGCAAGGCTGCTACCGACAAACCCTATGGTGTTAATGTGCCACTGATGTATCCACAGATTGAGCGTCTCATGGACATTATTGTTGAGGAGAAGGTACCCGTGGTATTTACAAGCGCTGGTAGTCCCAAGAAGTGGACTCCGTTCTTGCACGAGCATGGCGTAAAGGTTGCCCATGTTGTTGCGTCATCAGCTTTCGCACTCAAGTGTGAGCAGGCAGGTGTTGATGCTGTCGTTGCCGAGGGCTTTGAGGCTGGTGGCCACAATGGTCGTGAGGAAACCACAACAATGTGCCTTATTCCCGCTGCTCGCAAGGCTACTACACTGCCTCTCATTGCTGCAGGTGGTATTGCTACTGGCGAAGCTATCTTGGCAACTAAGGTGCTTGGTGCCGAGGGGGTACAGATAGGTACTCGCTTTGCCCTTACTCAACAAAGTAGTGCTAGTGATGCCTTCAAGGCTCGCTGCCTCGACCTGAACGAGGGCGACACTAAGTTGTTGTTGCGCAAGCTTTCGCCCACACGATTGGTAAAGGGTGGTTTCTATACTGCAATTGAGACTGCTGAGAACGAAGGTGCGTCGCCCGAGCAGTTGCTCGAAATCATTGGCACTGGTGCTTCTCGCCGTGGTATCTTTGAAGGCGATGTTGAGACTGGCGAACTTGAGATTGGTCAAACCTCAGCCTTGCTTAAGGGAAAGGGAGTCCAAACTGTTCAACAAGTGTTTGACGAGATGATCGCTGAATACAATGTTGCTGTTGAAAAAATCAAAGGTATTTAATGCTGCTTTTTGGGGCAAAAGTATTAAATTTGCGAACTGAAAAATATACACAATATAACATTATTAAAATAATATACTATGTCACAGTGGTTTGAATGTAAAGTAAAATATGATAAGATGATGGAGAACGGCGTTCTCAAGACAGTAACTGAACCTTATATGGTCGATGCATTGTCATTTACCGAGGCCGAGGCTCGCATCACCGAGGAGATGCAACCTTATATCTCAGGCGAATTCTCAGTATCGGCAGTACGCCGCGTTAACCTTAGCGACATCTTCTATAATCAAGCTGGCGACAAGTGGTACAAGGTAAAAACTAACTTTATCACTATCGACGAGAAGACTGCAGTTGAAAAGAAGACTGCTACATTCCAACTTGTACAGGCAAGCGAATTTAGCAATGCACTGACTGTTTTCATGGAGGGTATGAAAGATACAATGGCCGACTTTGAGATTGCATCTATTACCGAGACTGCTCTTATGGATGTATTCTCGGCCGACTTGCAACGAACTCTTGCCGACAAGGCTGCTGAACAACAATAATACAAGGTGAGTATTTCAAATAACATAAAAGAAATAGAGGCGCAACTCCCACAAGGAGTGCGCCTCGTTGCCGTTTCTAAGTTTCATCCCGTTGAGGCTCTTGAACAGGCTTACAAAGCTGGTCAACGAGTCTTTGGCGAGAGTAGGGCACAGGAACTTGTGGTCAAGGTGCCACAGTTGCCCAATGACATTGAATGGCATTTTATTGGACACCTGCAGACCAATAAGGCTCGTCAGGTGGTCCAATATGTTAACGTGATTGAGAGCGTGGATTCCTTGAAACTGCTTAGACTTATAGATGCTGAGGCAGCTAGGGCAGACCGTACAATCGATGTCCTGCTGCAGTTGCACGTGGCTCAAGAAGAGGCAAAATCAGGATTTTTGCCTAAGGAATTGCTAGAATGTGCAGCCAAGGGTGAGCTTGACGGGTTGACAAATACTCGCATATGCGGACTCATGGCTATGGCTACTTTTACCGATGACGAGGAGCAAATCGATAGTGAGTTTGCTACTGTCAAGGAAACCTTTGATGCTTTGAAGGGTGGAGCAATGAGCGGTAACAGTAACTTTAAGGAAATAAGCATGGGCATGAGCGATGACTGGCACATAGCAGTGAAGCATGGCAGCACGCTTGTGCGTATTGGTACTGCAATCTTTGGCGCTCGTGAGTATTGATTTTGATG
>JAGHTV010000511.1 GCA_018065165.1 Candidatus Sodaliphilus fimicaballi
AAATGATTATTATTTAAAAAAATTTCTCACAGTTTTTTATAAGAATATTCGCAAACCAACATACATTTTATTTATCGCGCACGTATATGCCTGTTTCACTGCACATTGTATTTACGCACGCATAAGGTTTATATGCCAATGGCAAAACATTCTTAAAAAATCAACGCAAATTTATCAATTTTATTTCAATAATGCAACGACAAAAGCGATTTTTTCGCGTTTTTTGTGTGCTTTTAGAGCAATTAATTCTTCACAACGAAATATCAACAAATGTAACTTATTGCCGAGAATATTAAATAAACCTTAATATTGTAAAGAAACATTGAAAATGTCGGCAAATATTTGTAACTTTGCATTGGCATAATGTGCGACATTAAATTGTACATTTTGTCATCAAATCAGGTAACACAGAAATAAATTTAAACATTTCTACAAATGGCAAATATAAAACTTAAAAAGGGGTTCGACCTAAAATTGAAGGGTGCCATTAATGCTGATTTTGAGTCTAAAACCAAAATCAGTAGTAAAATATGTGCTATTGTGCCCGACGATTTCCATGGCATAACTCCTCGTCTTGAGAAGAAGGAAGGCGAACAAGTTTTGGCTGGAGAAGCTCTATACCATGACAAGGTTTATGACAGCATCAAAGTAACCTCGCCGGTATCAGGTACAGTCAAGGAAGTACGCCGTGGAGAACGACGCAAAATCGAAGCCATCATCATCGAAAGCGACAACGCTAACAACGCTGTAAATCATGACACTAACAAGCCTACTCTTCAAGTGTTACTTGATAGTGGATTGTGGGTAATGATGAGCCAGCGTCCATATGATGTTGTGCCTAACCCAGAGGTTCGTCCAAGGGACATTTTTGTAACTGCTTTTGACTCGGCTCCTCTTGCTCCATCAATGATGGCTATAGCAAGTAAGAAATTACAATATGCAGCTACGGGTGTTGAAGCATTGCAGAAGTTAACCGACGGCAAAGTCCACATCAGCTTCAAGAAGGGTGAAGAAATTGAGATAGCTGGTGCAGAGTGCCATACTATTGAAGGCCCTCACCCGGCAGGAAATGTCGGCGTACAAATTGCCAACATTGCACCAATTAATAAAGGTGAAGTCATTTGGACACTTGACATTGTTACCCTGTGCCGCATTGGTGAGTTGTTTACAACAGGTAAGGTAAGCTACGACACCATCGTTGCACTTACAGGCGAAGGCGTAGCTACTCCAATGTGTGTTGAAACCACTATAGGCTGTTGCATTGCCGATGTGCTTAACGGACAAGTTGCCGACAGCGGTGACAAACGCATTATTAGCGGCAATGTGCTCACAGGCAAGAAAGAGGAACAGGATGGATGGTTACATGCACCCTAACGTCAAGTCACAGTCATCCCCGAGTTGGCTCAAAAGGACGAGTTCATGGGCTGGGCATCGCTGCGTCCTAGCAGATATAGCATCTATCGCATGTTTACTACTTGGCTTGCTGGCAAGCGCAATAAAGAGTGCAGCCTCGACGCCCGTCTCAAGGGAGGCGAGAGAGCCATCGTATGCCTAGATGAATATGACAACATGCTGCCTATGGACATCTATGCAGAGTTCCTCATCAAGTCAATCATTGCATTTGACATTGACAAGATGGAACAACTTGGCATTTATGAAGTTGCCCCCGAAGACTTTGCTCTTGCCGAGTATGCCGATACATCTAAGATTGAATTGCAACGCATAGTGCGAGAGGGACTTGACCGCATGCGTGCCGAGATGTCGTGATAATTATCGAGAAACACTGTTATATAAGTATATAGAAAAGTGAATGCATTAAGTAAACAAATGGACAAGCTCAAGCCCACCTTTAAGCCTGGTGGCAAGTTGGCTAAGCTTGAGTC
>JAGHTV010000450.1 GCA_018065165.1 Candidatus Sodaliphilus fimicaballi
TTGTGCATGGCCAGCATGTCGATGTAGGTCTTCACCTCGTCCTTGCCAAAGAAGTGGCGGCACACATCGAGGTGCGCTCCACGATAGGCAAAGCGTGGGTAGTCGGTGATGCTGACTGTGGGAACTGCCACGCTCTTGGTCTTGCCTTGAGGCAGGGCCTTGCGCAGAGTCTGTACACCGTAGAATACACCTGCCGCAGTGGGGGCGGTGATGACGATGTCCTTGCAGCTCACATGCAGAGTATAGCTCTCGTCGCCAAGGTTGCTCTCAACCAGACGCAACACTATGGAGTTGCCCTGTAGGTTATTGCCCAGCTTCACATTTATGCCAGTAGCTTGCTTGATATATTGTTGCAAGAACAAAGCCTCCTGTGTGAGTTCGTTGTCGCACACGATGGAGGTGGCGTCAGTGAGAGTGAAAGGCATGTCGGGAACGAGTTCCACCTTGCAGGGGCGGGGGATGACATCAAAGCATGCTATTGATGCTGCGTTGACATTAACTAGAATACTCATAATAGCTATTATTATGACTGTTAATCGCTTCATAAACAATTGATTGGCTTTGTTGATTGGAGGAATGTCGTTTCTCCCTTACTTGCTGTAGATGATATAAGTGGTCGCACCCTTGAGTGCGCCCTTGAGGTGACCGCCTTCAACCACGAAGGGCTGGCCGTAAACAGCGTCGAAGTACTCACCGTCGGGGAGCGAGGTCTTGAGGTCAAGCGCGCGCGCAGTAGTTGCCAGGTTGACAACGGCAGCACCCTTGTTGCCGCGGTTCACGAGCATGAGTTCGCCGCTTTCACTAAACAGGAGGTCCTCGAGTTGGCCGTCCATTGCCTTACGGAACTTGTTCACAGCCACAACCTCGGGGTGGAAGTACTCGTCGTTGCCTGCAGCACCCAGCTTGTTGTTGCCCCAGTAGTTTTGGCGTGTAGAACCAGCGGGGCGGTTGAAGAACAGGGGTATACCATTCTGGCGTGCAGTGAGCCATACCCAGCCGCAGCGTATCATCTCGTCGGGGATGCCAGCGGTCTCGTTGGCGTTGCAGTAGGTGTCGTGACTCTCGACCCATGTTGTGAGATACTCGGGAGCAACACCATGGTGCCAGCCCACCAGGTCGATACCCTTGGCACTGTGCTTCTCAAGCGCTTTGCACAGGTTCCAGCCATAGCCTGAAGCTGTCATGCCGAAGTAGTCGGCATATTCCTTCTCGGGCACTCCGCGGTCTTGCAGCACCTCGCCATACACAAAGAGGCTATCCATGGGCAGTGCCAACTTCACGCCGCGAGCAGCCTTGCGGCCTGTGGCTACATCCCAAAAGTCGTTGACCTTAACGCCAGCTTCCTTGTCGGTGGGGTCGCTGTGAACGCCTATGTGCTTGGCGGTGTCGTAGCGGAAACCGCGCACGCCCATTGCCAGCAACTCGTTTACAAAGGTCATATAGTAAGCCTGCATCTTGGGGTTCTCGGTGTTCACATCGGGCAGGCCGCCGCAGCCTTGCAGCGTGCACTGGTAGCGGTCGCTATAGTTCTTGACGGGAGTGAGGCCCTTGGTGTGGAACATCTTCTTGCGTCCGCCCACTGCCTTGTAGTATTCGGGCGACACCGAGTCGGTCGAGAATGATGTGTGGTTGGGCAGCACATCTACGATGACACGCAGTCCATATTTCTTAGCCTCGTCGAGCATCACTTGCATCTGCTCCTTGTTGCCCAGCACGTGGTTGCCTATCTTCCAGTCGAGCGGCTGGTAGTAGAACCACCATCCCTCGTAGTTGCCGTTGTCCTCGCGCTTGCCCCATATGCGGTCACTGGTGCCCTCGGGACAGAAGCAGTTCTGCACGGGCGATGTCTGTATGATGGTATAGCCAGCATCGGCAATCTGCTTCATGTGCTTGGTCATTGTGGGGAAATTCCAGCTCCAAGCATGAAAAATGATATCGGTGTTGGTTACATTGGGGTTGTGAGTAATGCGGTCCTCGGCTTGTGCTGAGGTCATGATGCCAATAGCGGCGGCAAACGTAAGTAAGTATTTAAGCATATTCTTGTAGGGTTTAATCATGTAAGTTTTATTTTACAAAAGTAACACTAAAATCTTGTATTTCCAAAAATTATGCTTACCTTTATACCCTGTAATCATTGACTTGACATCACAAATATAGTCTCAGAAAAAAATATATCACTTCATGGACAACGATCTGAAAATATTTTGCACTAATTTAGGCGAATATATCGATGTGGAAGGCGGTGAAACACTGCAACATGTGTATGAACGCATAAAGGATCGCATAGGGTTTTCACCCATTAGCGTGCTAGTAAATAATCGCGACAAGCATTTGGCCTATCCTCTTTATGGACCCAAGCAAGTTGAGTTTCTCGACCGCAACAGTGTGTCGGGCAAACGCACCTACATACGCTCGCTGTGTATGATACTGTGTAAGGCCGCTGCCGACCTGTATCCCGGCAAGCGTCTCATCGTGCAACACTCTATGGGCAAGGGTTATTACTGCACCTTCAAGCACACTCACACTCCCGTCGAGGGCGCTACCGTCAAGGCCATTAAGAGCCGTATGAAGGAAATCGTGGCCGAGGACATCCCCTTCGTGCGTCACGAGCGTCCCACCAAGGAACTCCAGGAGATGTTCCGCACGCAGGGTTACAACGACAAGGTGCGTCTGTTTGCTGGCTCTCCAACGCTGTACACTGTATATTACAAGCTGGGTAATGTCATCGACAGTTTCCACGGTCCGTTGGCTCCGTCTACTGGTCACATCTCGACATTTGACCTGGTACCTTATAAGGACGGCATGCTCCTGCTGGGACCCGACCCCGAGAATCCTGCAGTACCTGCCAAGGCTGGCAAGCACGAGAAGATATACAACTCATTCCTTGAGGGCAAGAAATATAACGCAATCAACAATGTGAGCGATGTGAGTGAGCTCAATGTGGCCATACACAACAAGCAGAGTACTCAGATAATTGATGTTGCCGAGACCCTGCACTCGCAGATGCTCAGTAACATCGCTACCGAGATTGCCAACCGCTTCAAGAAAGGTGGGGCACGCATTGTGCTCATCGCTGGTCCGTCGGCTAGCGGCAAGACAACTACTACCCGCCGTCTTGCAACTCACTTGAAGACCAAGTTCTTGCGTCCCAAGATGATATCGCTCGACAACTATGTGGTTAACCGCGTCGATACTCCGCTCGACGAGAATGGCGAGTGGGACTTCGAGAACATTAAGGCCGTTGACCTCGAGCTCTTTAACCGTGACATGGCCGACCTGCTCGACGGCAAGGAAGTGAACATGCCCACATTCAACTTTGAGACAGGCTGCCGTGAATATCGTGGCAACACTATGCGTCTGCAGCCCGATGATGTGGTGCTGCTCGAGGGTCTGCACTGCCTCAATCCCGAGCTCACCAAGTTCATCCCCGAGGAGCAAAAGTTCCGCATCTACATATCGGTGCTTACCACGCTCAACATCGACGACCACAACTGGATATCGACCAGCGACTGTCGCTTGCTGCGCCGCATCATGCGCGACTGCAAGAGCCGCGGTTTCAGTGCCAAGGACACCATCGAGCGTTGGCCCAGTGTGCGTAAGGGCGAGGAACGCTGGATTTTCCCATTCCAGGAGAATGCCGACGCTGTCTTTAACAGTAGCATCATATGCGAGCTGGCAGTGATGAAGAACTATGCTATCCCCATCCTGGAGCAAGTGCCGGCCAATGTGCCCGAGCACAGCGAAGCACACCGCCTGCTCACATTCCTCAAGTACTTTGAACCCATCGACGGGCGTCAGGTGCCTCGCACCAGCCTGTTGCGTGATTACTTAGCATAATCCCAGAAAGTTCTGGGTTAAAATAGAGCGAGGGCACCGGTATCAACCAGTGCCCTCGTGTTATGTGTTGTAGGCTTCAAGCTATTGCTTGATGCTCAGTTTGCCATCGGCGGCGATGTTGAGCGGGTTGTTGTGGATGTCTTCTCGGGTAAGAGTGCGTATCTCGTTGATGACTACCCCCTTGGTGTCGCGACGCGGGCCTCGCAGTGGTTGTTGTACGAAGCCATGTATTTGTCCGTCGGCCATCTTGCCACCTGGCAGCACACGCAGTGTGACCAGCGGCGCGTAGCCGTTGAGTCCGGCTGTGCCTATGCCTGTGGGAGTGGCAAAGTTGCCCAGGCTGTAGGCGATAAAGCGGCCGTTATACACCTCCATAGCACGCACAACATGCGGTCCGTGGCCGTAAACCACATCGGCACCCCAGTCGATGCACTGGTGGGTGAAGCGACGCAGGTGGCCGCGGTTCTCGCCCCAAACCACCTCGGCCGAGTCGGGCAGGTGTTTGGCTGTTACTCCCTCGCGTCCGCCGTGGAAACACACCACTACCACATCGCTGTTGCGCTTGAGGCTATCGATGATGCTGTGCACGCGGGCAGTGTCGGTCAGGAACAACGTGCCGGTGTTGTGACCAAATGCGCACAGTCCCACACGCATGTTACGCACGTTAGTAATGACGGCGGGGCACTTGCTGTTGCCGGCGTAGAGGATGCCTTCCTTGTCGAGCGTGCGCATGGTGGAGCGGCGTCCGTCGGCACTGAAGTCGTTAGCGTGGTTGTTGGCCAGTCCCAGGAAGACAAATCCTGCCTCAGTAAGGCGTGGTGGCAGTCGGGTAGGCATCAGGAACGAGAAACTGAGTTCCGAATCGGGATTCTTGCGGGGAGTTCCTTCGTCGGCCAGTACGCCCTCAAGGTTGCCGCAAGCTAGGTCGGCAGCGGTGAGCAGGTTGCGCGTGTCGGTAAAGATGTCGCGCCCCTCGTTTGGCGGCAGTTTCGTGGTGGGATAGGTGGTGCCCAGCATGATGTCGCCCACTAGTGCCAGTGTGAGCGTGTCGGCAGGCGTTTCGTTGACGACCTCGGGGGCGGGCACTGTGTCGTGTGCCGTGCTGTCGTCAATGCGGGGAATATGCACATTACCCTTGTCCTGGCTGCAAGCGGCCAGAACAAGGGCAAGTGTGATGGTAGTCAGCAGTCGTGATGACATTACAGCTCCAAGTCAATGTTGAATTGCTCGTGCCAGGGCAGACCTGACTTGGCAACTTGTTCCAGGAATGGATCGGGATCAAACTCCTCAACATTGTGTACACCGGGCTTAACCCACAGCCCCTTGAGGAACATCATTGCACCAGTCATTGCGGGAACGCCAGTTGTGTAGCTAACGGCCTGCATGCCAGTCTCCTCGTATGCCTTGTGGTGGTCGCAGTTGTTGTAGATGTAGTAAGTGAGGGGCTGACCGTCCTTGCCGATACCGCTAATGCGGCAACCGATTGAAGTCTGGCCGGTGTAGTTAGCGCCCAGGTCTTGAGGATTGGGCAGCACTGCCTTGAGGAACTGCAGGGGCACGATTTCAACGCCATTGTACATGATGGGGTCGATGCGAGCCATGCCGATGTCCTGGATAACGCGCAGGTGAGTGAGATACTCCTGGCCGAATGTCATCCAGAAGCGAGCACGCTTGATGGTGGGGTAGTTGAGCACGAGAGACTCAAGCTCCTCGTGGTACATCAGGTAGCTGTCGCGGGGACCAATCTCGGGATAAGTGAGAGCTTTGTGAATCTCGAGAGCACCGGTCTGTACCCACTCGCCGTCCTGATAGTAGCGACCCTTCTGGGTAAACTCGCGAATGTTGATTTCGGGGTTGAAGTTGGTTGCAAAAGCCTTGCCGTGGTTGCCAGCGTTGCAGTCAACGATGTCGAGGTAGTGAATCTCCTTGAAGTGGTGCTTAGCTGCATGAGCGGTATAAACGCCGCTCACGCCCGGGTCAAAGCCGCAGCCCAGGATGGCTGTAAGGCCAGCCTTCTCAAAGCGCTCACGGTAAGCCCATTGCCAGCTGTACTCAAAGTGAGCCTCGTCGCGGGGCTCATAGTTGGCAGTGTCGAGGTAGTTAACGCCGCACTGCAGACAAGCCTCCATGATGGTGAGATCCTGATAGGGCAGAGCGAGGTTGATAACGAGGTTGGGTTTATGCTTCTCAAAGAGAGCAACCAGTTGCTCCACGCTGTCGGCATCCACCTGGTCGGTAGTGATGTTGGGAGCGCCAATAGCCTTAGCCACAGCGTCACACTTAGCCTTAGTGCGTGATGCAATCACGATTTCGTTAAACACATCGGGGTTTTGAGCGCACTTGTAAGCGCACACGGTGCCCACGCCACCGCAACCAATGATAATTACTTTGTTCATTCTCGTCAGTTTATGTTGTATAGTTTGTAATCAAGTTTTATATCACCAGGGTGGTGAAGGTGTGGATGAGCCAGGTGCTCACGGTCATGTATATTGCCATGCCTACGATGTCGTTGGTGACGGTGACGAAGGGTCCTGTCGCTACTGCTGGGTCGAGCTTCAACTTCTCGAGCACGATGGGCACGAGTGAGCCAAAGAGCGATGCAAAGATGATGACCGAGAACAGTGAGATGGTCACTGCCATTGATGTGATTTGTGCCTTGGTGGCATTGTCGTCGGGCGGACAGAGCCATGCATAACCATAGAGCAGTGAGCTGATGATGAGAGCGTTGAGCATTGCTACGCCAAACTCCTTGAGCAGGTGCTTTCCAGCGTGAGCCAGGGTAAGGCTACCGTTGGCAAGACCTTGTACGACAATCGCACTCGACTGTGTGCCCACATTACCGCCGGTACCACCAATCAAGGGGATGAACAGCGCCATACCGGGCAGCACTTGCAGCAGTGCGGAGTCGCCGCCGTCGAGGATCATTGCGTTGGCAATACCACCCACGAGGCCAATGAACAGCCAGGGAATGCGGGCCCTTACTTGTGCCCACACGCTGTCGTCGGTCTCTACATCGCCCGAGATACCTGATGCCAACTGATAGTCACGCTCGTTTTGCTCACGCACCATGTCGATGACATCATCGACGGTGATGACGCCCAGCAAACGGCCTATAGAGTCGACAACGGCCATTGATACGAGGTCATACTTGTCAAAGTCGTGTGCTACATCCTCGATGGGAGTATCGGGCTTCACGGCCAGCGGGTCGGGTTCCATTACATCCTTGATGTGGGCAGCGGTGGGATTGGTAATGGTGGTCTTGAGCGGGAATGTGCCACGCAGGCGATTCTCGTCGTCGACCACATATATGTTGTATATCTCGTCGAGGTCCTCGGCCTGGGCTCGCATAGCCTTGAGGCAGTCGGCCATCGACATGTTCTCGTTGACCACAATCATCTCGGTCGACATGTAACCACCGGCGGTGTCCTCGTCATACTGCATCAGGTCGACGATGTCGCCTGCCTGCTCCATGTCGTCGATGTGCTGGATGACCTCTTCCTGGTCTTCCTTGTCAAGTTCCTGGATGACATCAACGGCGTCGTCGGCGTCCATCTGCTCAATCTGCTTAGCGATGTCCTCGTTAGAGAGCTCGTCGAGCAGGTCCTTGCGCTGGTCGCGGTCGAGTTCGACCATAATGTCGGCACCGGTCTCGGGGTCGAGCAGTCGCATCAGGAACACGGCCTCGTCAGTGTCAAGGTCGTTTACGAGGTCGGCAATGTCGGCGGGGTGTAGGTCCTTTACGGCCTCGAGTACCGCAGCTGCGTCTTTGCGGTCAATGAGTTCATTGACATGCTGCACAAATTCTTCGCTATATTCCTTCATCGTTCCAGTGGTTGTTTAGTCGGGATGATAGTGGATGGGTATTTATTGTTTCTCTCTTGCTGCCTGGATAAGGTTGGTGAGCTCGATGAACTGCTCTACCGAGAGTTGTTCGGGTCGCATGTTCATGATGGGCAGTTGCAGCACCTCGCTGTCTTTGGGCACGAGGGGCTTGACCGAGTTGCGCAGTTGCTTGCGTCGCTGGCCAAAACTGCTCTTTACCACGGTGCGCATCAACTTCTCGTCGCAGCCCAGGTCTTGCACCTGGTTGCGGGTGAAGCGTATCACGCCACTCTTAACCTTGGGGGGCGGGTTGAACACGTTCTCGTCGACGGTAAACAGGTACTCAGCATCATACCATGCCTGCAACAGCACGCTCAAGATGCCATAGGTCTTGCTTCCCGGGCCAGCTGCCAGGCGCTGGGCAACCTCGCGTTGTAGCATGCCGCTGCAGCACACCACCTGATCCTTGTAGTCGAGAACCTTAAAGAAGATTTGCGACGAGATGTTGTAGGGGTAATTGCCTATCACCACAAAGGCTTTGTCGCCCACAATCATGTGCAAGTCGAGCTTGAGGAAGTCTTCAAAGACGATGCGTCCCTCGAGTTGCGGGAAGTTAATCTTAAGGTAGTCAACGCTCTCCTCGTCAAGCTCGACCACGGTGACATCGTGACCAGCCTCGAGCAGGTACTGTGTGAGTACGCCCATACCAGGACCTACCTCAATGATAGGCAGCCCCTTGTAAGCCTCAACGGTGTCGGCGATGCGCTTGGCAATCGACAGGTCGATGAGGAAGTGTTGTCCCAGTGCTTTCTTTGCTCTAACTTGCATAAAAGTATATAAATTGTAGTGTTGATACCTGTATAATCACATAGCTAGCAAAGTGATTCCTTTGCAATCTACAAAGTTACTATTTTTTAGTGAAAAACGAAAGACGAAGGACGAAAAAGTTGTCTTGTTACTTGAGTCCGAAACACAAGCGAACCCACTTGTAGGGAACGCGCTCGACAACCTTTGCCATGGCCACGGGCATATATATTCCGGCCGCTATGTTGAGGATGTAGAATGGCACAGCAAGGGCATTAGGACACCCAACGGCACGCCACAGTATCAGTTCGACAAAAGCCTGGAAGGCGATGCCAAAAAGATATATCTGGAAAATGTAACCAGAGTAGGACTTAAATGCCTTGGGGGCAAAGCGGTCGATGTGCATGCTGATAGATACAATCATACCGGCTCCAAGTAACTCGTAGACAGGGAAATGGTCGGTAATAATAGAGGGAACCAACTCTAAGCCCGACAGGTAGAGGACCGAGTAGGCCACGACGAACAGTGCTGTCATCCACCACGATGCCAGGTAACGGTACCAGCGGTACTTGAACACCACGATGCCAAGGTAGAAGTAGGGCAAATAGCGGTTGACGGTAAACAATCCAAACCAGTCGTTACTGCACAGCTCGTGGAAGTCGATGTCCTTGAGAATAAATGTGACGGCAAGTAGAATGCAGTCTACAGCCTTAGACTTCTTGAGTGCAAACAGCGGGTAAAGGGCCATGATGAGTATAAGCGTCATCAGATACCATCTGTGTGGCCAAGGCAATCCCTTGACAAGCACAAACGATTGTAAGAACGAGTCAATGGTAACTAAGTGTGGATGTTTCACAAATGAGTTAAACAGCATCTGCATGAGGTTGCCCAGAACTGTACAGAATATCAAAGGAATGCCTATTCTCATCAGCTTGTCCTTATACAATGCTGGAGTCTTCCATCCGCGACTGATGCGCGAATAGTATAGCAATGCGCCACTCACCATGATGAAAGTGGGCATACGCAAGGGCAAGAAGCACTTGTTGATGTCAAGTATGAACGTGTAGCAGTCGCCTGTACTCGTGTCGAGCAAGCGACCATGGTTCATTACCACGAGCAAGATAGTCATGCCGCGTAGTATCGACAACCAGTTGATGCGTTCAGTATTACCCATTTGTCAAACAGAACTCGCTAAATAATTTTTTTGTCCTTACAAAGGTACGCCTTTTTGACGCAAACACAAACGCAAACGCAAACTTTTTTACGAACTAGTGGATTCTTTGCGAGATATTACATATTGACGAAATTGGTAAATACATAGTATTTTGCTCTAACTTAAATCCTGAAATGTACCATGGTTATGTGTGAAATAATGGATGTTCATAACTTTTAAACCTTTAAACTTTTAAACCTTTATAAAAAGCATTATCTTTGCAAATTGATATATAAAGTTCAAGCGATGAAGAAAGTTCTATCAATAATATTGAAATATGGTGTGCCCGTCATTATAGGTGTAGGCCTCATATATTTCCTCTACAAGAATGTTGACCTTGAGGCGATGAAGGCCACCCTGGCTAGCGATGTCAACTACTGGTGGTTTGTGCCCGTGATTTGCGTAAGCATCATGAGTCATGTGTTCCGTGCGTTGCGCTGGCGCCTGCAGTTGCGTGCTATCGATGTGAAGACACCGTTGCATCCCATTGTCAACTCAATATTTGGTACTTATGCCGTTAATCTCGTGTTTCCTCGTTTGGGCGAGGTGTGGCGCTGTGGCTACATTGCCAACCGCGAGAAGGCATCGTTCACTCAGGTTGTGGGATCGATGGTTGCCGACCGCCTGAGCGACACCGTTACCGTGCTTGCTCTCACGCTATTTACCTTCTTCCTGGCACAAGACGCATTCTATAGTTTCCTCGATACTTATCCACAGGTTAAGGACGGCCTAGTGGGCATGATTACATCGTGGAAGACTTGGGTGGCAGCCGTTGTGGGTGTTACTGCCCTGGTGTGGCTGTTTACCAGCAAGACCGAGAACAAGCTGGTGCTCAAGGTTAAGGATATGGTCAAGAACCTGTGGGATGGCTTTGCTGCCATCTGGCACATGGAGGGCAAGTGGTGGTTCCTGCTGTACACGGTGTGCATATGGGGTTGCTACTTCTTCCAACTCTACATTGCTGCCCAGGCATTCTCTTACACCTGCGACCTCTCGGCACTGGCCATCCTGGTGCTGTTTGTGCTCTCGAGCATAGGCATGGGCATTCCCACCAATGGTGGCCTGGGTGCTTGGCACATGGCAATCATCTTTGGTCTCTCGCTTTATGGCGTAGGTACATTCTCGGCGTCTAACCCCGACACGCAGGCTTCGGCATTTGCAATGCTCGTGTGGGGCATACAGACTCTGTTACTCATCGTGCTGGGCATATATGCATTTACCTGCATTGCCCTCGAAAAGAAGAAATAAAGCGTTATGAAGAGGGTTATCATCACACTGCTCATCGCCGTCATGGCACTTGCACAGGCGTGTATTCCACGATACACCTTGAATGGTGCGTCAATCGATTACAACACCTACAAGACCATCTCGTTTAGCGATTTCCCCATCAGGGCTGCACTGGTTTATGCTCCGTTGCAGCAGATGTTTGAGAACCGTATGCTCGATATGATACAGACTCAAACCCGCCTGCGCGTGGTTGACAATGTTAACAGCGACCTGCGCATGGAGGGCGAGATTACGGGTTACAGTCTGTCGCCCCAAGCTGTGGGCGAGGACGCTTATGCCAGCCAAACACGACTCACCATCACGGTGCGCGTCAAGTATATCAACAACAAGAACCCCAACTTGTCAAAGGATCAGAGCTTCTCGGTTTACCGCGACTTCTCGTCGAGTGAGATGCTCAACGATGTGCAAGATGAGTTGTGTACCCAGATATGTAAAGACCTTGCCGACCTGATCTTTAACGCGACCATCGGTGACTGGTAAAAAAATAGGACTTCGACTATGAACGACAATTTTAACGACCATTTCATGGACCAGCCTGACGAGGTTCAGGAGCAGGTTCACCAAGAGACTCCGCAAGAGCGTGAAGAGCGCGAGATAGAGGAGTCGATAATAGAACGCCGCCACAATCCCACCCGCATGACCATAATGGCTGTGATCGTGTTCTTGGCGTGTGTACTCGTTACCTGGACTTGGATGCATTACTTCCGCCCCTATGCCCACAGCGTAGAGAAGGGCTGGGTGATGAATGTGACTAACGAGGGAACTGTGTTCAAGACGCTTGAGTGCAAGATGCTCACGCAAGACTATATCATGGACAGCGTGAAGGTGCAGTGGAAGGGCGACACCGTTCTTGTTGACGGAGCAAACTTTGCGTGCAGCCTCAAGAACGATAGTTTGGTACACAAGGCAGTGCGTTTCAAGGGTTCGGGCCAGCGTGTGATAGTGGAGTATGACGAGTACAAGGGTTCATTGCCCTGGCGAGGCAATACCACTCGCGTGGCTACCAGCATTGAGCTTGACTCGGCTTACTTAGGTCATTAAGAGTTACTTCATACAAGACAACAGCCACCTCCATGATTGGGAGGTGGCTGTTTTTTCTTATAGCTGCAGCGTGAGTGCTGCCTGTGCATATTAGCGGCGGTGGAGGCGGGCTTTGAGCTTGGCGTAGAGGCCTTCGCGCTTCAATACCACTGCCAGGAACAGCAGGAGCAACAGTGAGCGGTAAATGGTCATTATTACCTCGCTCTCTACGGTAAATGCACTGCCTGCCACATAAAGTACTGCAGTGAGTGCCACATACAGCGCAATGTCCTTGATATCGTATTTGATGGGCATGTAGTGCTGACCCAGCAGGTAGCTCACTACCATGGCTGTGCCGTAGCCGGCAACACCTCCCCAAGCACACGCCATATAGCCATACTGGGGCACGAACAGGAAATTGACGAGCAGCAGCATGATGCATCCTACTGCCGAGATGGCTGCACCCCATATGGTGCGGTCGGTGAGCTTGTACCAGAACGAGAGGTTGAAGTATATGCCCATCATTATCTCGGCAATCATGACGATGGGAACCACTACGAGACCGTCCCAGTAGTCGGGAGAGATGATGTGCTTGAGTATGTCGATACCTGCCATCACGGCAAGGAATGCCGCCAGGGTGAAGATAACGAAGAACTTCATGCCCAGGGCTTGCATCTTGTTGTTGTCCTCCTTGGTGCTCTTGTCAAAGATGAGAGGCTCGTAGGCATAGCGGAAGGCCTGCGTGATGAGTGCCATAATCATGGCTATCTTGACGGCTGCACCATATATGCCCAGCTGCACGTGTGCGTCGCTGGCAGTGTATATGTAGGGGAACAGGATTTTGTCGACGGTCTGGTTGAGAATACCGGCAATGCCCAGTACCAGCAGGGGCCAGCTGTAGCCCAGCATGCGCTTGAGCAGTGTCCAGTCAAACTGCCACTTGATGCCGAAGATTTCTTTCCAGAAACCAAATGTTACAACGCCGGTACATACCAGGTTGAGGAAGAATGCGTAACCGTAACCTATGCTGGGGTCGTAGATCAGGCCCACGGTGCTCTCGTGGCCGGGATACAGTGCGGGCAATGCAACGAAGTACAGCAGGTTGAGGCCTATATTCAGGAATATGAACAGTAACTTGAGTGTGGCAAACTTGATGGGGCGCTTCTTAGCTCGCAGGTAAGAGAACGGGATGGCCTGGAAGGCGTCGAGGCCCACAACTATCGCCATCACGCCTATGTACTCGGGGTGCTCGGCATAGCCCATGGCGGGTGCTATCCAGCCTAGGCAACCTAGCACTAGCGCAACGAAGACGAGCGCTGTGGTGCCCACCGAGGTGAGGATGGTGGGGTACACCTTCTCGGGGTTCTCGCCCTCCTTGTTGAGGAAGCGGAACAGCGTGGTTTCCATGCCGTAGGTGAGTATCACCAGCAGCAGGGCTGTGTAGCTGTAGATGTTGGTGATAACGCCGTAACCACCCGACGCTGCCGATATCTTGGCAGTGTACAGCGGAACAAGCAGGTAGTTAAGGAAGCGGCCTATGATACTGCTAAGGCCGTATATTGCGGTGTCGGAACCGAGTTTCTTGATAAAGCCCATAGATTAACGAAAACTAAAATGCTATGCATTTTTACGAAAACGCAAACTAAAACTAAAACGGTTGTGGTTACTCAAAGAGAGAACCTTCCATACCGGGGATGTCGCGGCCTAGGTGCTTGTAAGCCATCTGTGTGACGACTCGGCCTCGAGGTGTACGCATCAAGAAACCCTCCTTGATGAGGTAGGGCTCGTAAACCTCCTCGATTGTGCCGGGGTCCTCGCTCAAGGCTGTTGCAATGGTTCCTAGGCCCACAGGACCGCCGTGGAATTTGTCGATAATGGTGAGCAATAACTTGTTATCAATCTCGTCGAGGCCATATTTGTCGATATTAAGAGCTTCGAGTGCATAACGTGCAATCTTGGTGTTGATGGTGCCGTCGCCCTTAATCTGGGCAAAGTCGCGCACGCGGCGCAGCAGCGAGTTGGCAATGCGGGGGGTGCCACGGCTGCGCAGGGCTATCTCGAGTGCGGCATCGTCGGTGATGGGCACATCCAGCAGTCGTGCCGAGCGCTTGATAATATTCTCTAGCACCTCGTGGTCATAGTACTCAAGGTGACAGTTGATGCCAAAGCGGGCGCGCAACGGCGATGTAAGCAATCCACTGCGGGTTGTGGCGCCTATGAGGGTAAATGGCGACAGTGTGAGCTGTACGGTGCGAGCTCCGGGGCCCTTGTCGATCATGATGTCGATGCGATAGTCTTCCATGGCCGAGTACAGGTACTCCTCCACGATGGGGCTCAGGCGGTGAATTTCGTCAATGAAGAGCACATCGTTCTCGTCGAGTGATGTGAGCAGGCCTGCGAGGTCGCCGGGCTTGTCGAGAACGGGGCCAGAGGTCACCTTGAAGCCTACGCCCAACTCATTGGCTATGATGTTGCTCAATGTGGTCTTTCCCAGACCTGGAGGGCCGTGGAATAGCACATGGTCGAGGGCTTCGCCGCGCTGGCGTGCAGCTGCGACAAAGACACGCAGGTTGTCTATGATTTTATCTTGGCCCGAGAAATCGCCGAAGCGTTCAGGTCGCAAAGCCTTCTCAAAGTCCTGGTCGGCTTTGACGCGCTCGGTTCTGATGTCAAAATCTTCTTCCATAAGACCACAAAGATACTTCTTTTTAACGAAAACGAAAACTAAAAACGAAAACTTTTGTAAAGGGTTAACCGGTTAATGGGTTAAAAGGTTAACTTTCTGCTTGGAGGGTACGTTTTGTGGGGCGTTGTTCGAGCCACTGCATGTAGATGCGGATGGCGGTTTCTACCATACGCACGCAGGGACGCTTACGGTAGTACTCGTCGGTGCGAGCCTCGGGGGTCGAGGTAATGACAATCTCGGGCAGAGTGCCGTCGGCACGGCGCTTGTTGAGGCCAAGCAACTCCTTACACACGATGCTGCCGGTTACTTCCTTGAAGCGTGCCGCGAGTTCTTGCACAGCAGCGTAGTTTTGTGCCTTGATTTCTTGATTAGCTTCTTCGCTTGCTGTTTCGAGTCCGGCAAGCATAAACATGCCCAGTGCCGAGCCACAGGTCTCTCGCATGCGACCTATGCCGCCGCCATACGATGCCGAGATGCGTGCCATGAGTCCTACAGGCACGTCGTACCAGTCGGCAAACGCCAGAGCCACACTCTGCGAGCAGTTATAACCCTGCTTGAAGTAGTCCACACCCAGGGCAACGCGTTTTTCAGTTTCTTGTTTCCAGTCCATCGAGGAATTAATCGTAGATGGTTTCAAATTGGTTGCCAGTCCACTTGAGGCGGAATACTACCTTTCCAGCGGCCGTCACGGTGATGAGACCGTCCTTGAGTTCGGCAGTCATCATGCCCTTAGGAGCATCGCCAAGCACCTCTTCAAAGGCGAAGTTACCATTAATCTCGCTGCAGGGGAAGGCAACCAGCATAGCCATCTGATTATTTTCCTCGTTCTTGCTGCGTGTCACGATGACGATTTCGTCGTGTCCGTCCTTGTTGAAGTCATAGTACCCCAGGATATAGTCATTGTGCAGATACAGTTCCTCGGCCTCACCCTTGAAGCCCTCTTCGCCTACGGTTGTAGAAGCACTGAGGCATGCAACAGCCTGGCTGCTCTCGCTTATTCGGTTCATTGATAAGGTTACACCACCAAAGAAGTCGTCAAATGTAATGGTAGTTTTGTTGTACAAGTCCTTGGCATCGTTGTAGTCGATGGTGATGCCGTCCTCGGTGGTAATGTCCTTTATGTCTAATACCATGGGGTTCTTCAAACCTTGGAAAAAGAGGTCGGACTGCGCATTGGCAGGCGTTGCAACACCCATAAGGGCTGCAGCAACAATACTTAATGAAAGAATTGTCCTGTTCATTGTTTTAGTTTGTTTATCGTTATTTAAGCCCTGCAACCGCGGTTGCAGGGCTTTTGGGGGTTTACATTATTTCTCGGTGAACGAAACGCACATGATGTTGAGGAAGTGCGAGTCGGCCTTGCTGTAGGCTTCCCATTCGCTTTTCTTGATGGTGCCCTTGAAGCGGAATACCTTCACACTAGTGTTCTCGTCATGCTTGGTGCCGAGGAACTTTATCAGGTCGGCAGCCTGGGTCATGTCGAAGGGGATGGGGCTCAGGTCAAATGAGTTGTCGTCCTTGTCCCAGTAAGACAGGCTTGCTTCCAGATAGTTGACTGTCTTGATCTGGATGGGCTCTTCGGCCTCAAAGGGAACATTTACCTCTACCTCAAGTTCGTTGCCATTTTCCTTAACGATGGTGAAGGTGGTGCCTCCGGCGCTGAACAGTGACGGCGAGAAGTTGTCGCTGAACTTACCGCTTGTCGATACCGAGTTAAGGTCAAGTTGCACGGTATTGCCTGCAGCATTGCCAGTCACGATGGCCATAGTGGCCACAACGAGTGTCAATAAGAGTTTCTTCATTATTACAATTATTTAATTATTTTGTTGAAAACTTGTAGATACAAGTGCTGTGGTAAGTCTCACCGGGCTTAACCAGTGTTGAGGGATACTCTGGCTGGTTGGGGGTGTTGGGGTAGTGCTGTGTCTCCATAACGACTGTACCACGATAGGGATAAACAACGCCGCCCTTGCCCACTGTGGGCTCCAGGAAGTTGCCTACATAGAACTGCAGACCAGGCTCGGTAGTAAATACCTCCATGAGGATGCCTGTAACCTTGCTGTAAACTGTAGCTGCTACCTTGCCAAGGTCGCAACCAGTGTTGAGCACGAAGTTGTGGTCATAGCCCTTGCCGTTCTTGAGTTGCTCGTTGTCCTGCTCGATGTCTTGACCTACGGGCTTAGCGGTGCGGAAGTCGAAGGGTGTACCCTCAACGGCCATCATAGTGCCGTGAGCCATGAATGTGCTGTCAATGGGAGTGATGCTGTCGGCAGCAATCATTACCTCCTGCTCCAGCACGTTCTTGCTCAGGTCGCCACCCAGGTTGAAGTAAGAGTGGTTAGTGAGGTTGATGTGAGTAGCCTTGTCGGTAGTTGCCTCGTAGTCGATGCGCAGAGCGTTGTCATAGCCAAAGGTGTAGACAACCTTCACATTAACTGTGCCAGGGAAACCGCCTATGCTCTTGTCCTCGAGCTTGAGTTCGAGGGTTGAGTCGTTGAGCTGTGTAGCATCCCACACGCTGTGATGGTAGCCCACGGGACCGCCGTGCAGGGTGTGGCTGTAGTTGTTTACTTCGAGCTTGGCTGTGTCGCCGTCAACCACGAACTGGCCGTTCTCGATGCGGTTGCCATAACGGCCAATGAGGGCACCGAAGTTGCCAGGCTTGTCGGCCACGTAGGTGTCGATGCTGTCATAGCCCAGTACTACGTCGGTGAGTTTGCCATCCTTGTCGGGCACATTGATAGATACAATGCGACCGCCATAGTTGGTGATTTCTACATAGGCGCCACTGGCGTTCTTGAGAGTGTAAAGTGCGGTGGGTTTGCCATCTACTGTCGACTCAAAGGCCTTAGCGCGTTCACTGTTAGCTTCGTTTGTTGCGGTGCATGCTGCAAGTGTGAGCATTGCGAGTGCAACGAGTGTAAAATAGGTTTTTTTCATCTTAAAACTGATTTTATGTCAATGATTATTTCTTGTATTTGTATTTGACGCCCAAGTTGTACATGATGAACGACTGAATGTCGGTATACTCCTCGATAACCTTGCTTATGGGCTTGCCATGGCCATGACCGGCGTTGGTATCGACGCGTATTATCTTAACTGCATCGCCTGTGTTGCTGGCTTGCAGTTGTGCGGTGTACTTAAATGAATGAGCTGGTACCACGCGGTCGTCGTGGTCGCCACTGGTAACTAGGATGGGCGGATACTGGGTGCCGTCGTTCTTGATGCTGTGCAACGGAGAGTAAGCCTTGAGGTACTCAAACATCTCCTTAGAGTCGTCACTGCGGCCGTAGTCGTGAGCCCAGTTCCAGCCTATGGTGAACTTGTGATAGCGCAACATGTCCATCACGCCCACCTGAGGCACTGCTGCGCCATAGAGGTCGGGACGCTGGTTCACTACTGCACCCACGAGCAGACCGCCATTGCTGGCGCCGTTGATGGCAATTTTGCCCTTGGCGGTGAAGCCCTCGCTTATGAGCCACTCGGCTGCAGCGATGAAGTCGTCAAACACATTCTGCTTCTTCATCTTGGTGCCAGCCTCGTGCCACACCTCGCCATACTCGCCACCACCGCGCAAGTTGGTGTAAGCATACACTCCACCGGCATCGAGCATTGCAAACGGCGTGCGTGAATAGCTGTAGGCGGGGTTCATGCTGGCGTTGAAGCCACCATAGCCATATACCAGAGCAGGACGCTTGCCGTCGCGCTTGAGGCCTTTCTTGTAGATGAGGAACATGGGTACGCGAGTGCCATCCTTCGAGTTGAAGAACACTTGCTCGGTAACATAGTCGTCACGCTTGAGGGGCACATTGGGAGCAAAGATGCAAGCCGACTTGCCTGTCTCCATGTCGTAGGCATAGATAGATGTGGGTTAGGTGAAGCTGGTGAAGCTGTAGAACACTTCCTTCTCGCTGTTCTTGCTCCAGAAACCTACCGAGCCAAATGTGGGAAGTTCTATCTCGCGTTCAATCTTGCCTTGTGCATCAACCACATAGGGGTGGCTCGATGCGTCGCGGTCATATGTAACGATAAACTTGCCCGCTGCCAGTTGTGCACCACTCAGCACCCATTCGCCCTGGGCAATGAAGTCCTTGCGGCTTGCCTTGCACAGGTTGTCGATGTCATAAGACACCACCTTCCAGCGGGGTGCACCGGCATTGGTCATCACATACAACTTGCCATGGGCAACGCCTATGGGCTCGTTATAGCTGCCGTCGGTGTCGGCTAGGCGCACATAGTGGGGGTTGATGTCCTTAAGGTCCTTTACCCACAGGCCGTTGCCTTCACCCTGAGTCTCTTGTATGAAGATGAAACGCTCGTTGCCCATTACCTGCGCCTGGTGGAACATGAGAGGCTCGCGTGCGTTACTAAACTCTATATAGTCCTGTTCCTGGGGTGTGCCCAGCTTGTGATAGCACACCTTGTGGAACTCATTCTTTTGCGACTTGGCATTCTCGGGGGCGTCATAGCAGCTGTAGAAGAATCCATCGCCCAGCCACTGGGCATCGGTAAACTTGGCCCACACGATGTGATCCTCAAGTTGCTTGCCAGTGGCAAGGTCGAGCACATAAATCTCGTTCCAGTCACTTCCGTTGCGAGTGATCACATAGGCCATGTAGCGGCCGTCGTCGCTGAAGTTGGTCTGTTGCAGAGCCACCGTGCCGTCGCTCGACAGCGTGTTAGGGTCGAGCACCACGCGTGCCTCGCCGTCGAGGGCGTCCTTCACATAGAGCACGCTCTGGTTTTGCAGACCGTCGTTCTTGAAGAAGTAGTACTTGTCCTTAACCTTGAACGGAGTGCCCATCTTCTCATAGTTGGCCAGCTCGGTGATGCGTTTCTTTACATCGTTGCGTCCTGGAATGCTTGACAGGTAATTGCTGCTTATCTTATTCTGTTCTTTTACCCACTTGGCGGTCTCCTCGCTATTGTCATCTTCCAGCCAGCGATAAGGATCGGGCACAGGAGTGTCAAAGTAAATGTCTACAGTATCAACGCGACGAGCGTCGGGGTACTTGATTGTGCGAGCTTGGCTTGCAAGAGAAGCACCAACTAGTATGGTAGTACACATAACGAGATGTTTCATTGTAGTCTTGTTTAAATCGTAACTACAAAGATAGTGATTTTTTGTAAAGGTTTAAAAGTTTAAAGGTTTAAAAGTTTAATTTTTTCTCGCATAATCCTCTGTAGCCCTCTGGTTTCCTCTCCTATCGTCGTAGTTTTTCTCTTGTTGGTGACGGGGAAAGAAAATGCGGGTAAATGGGGTGACGTGGTTACGTCACTTGCTGCAAGGCGCTGCATATTGCGGCCGAAGCAAGCTTCGCCGCCATCTTCCTCGCCTTTCACCACCAGCCCTTGGCTGGCCCCCTTTTCCCGCTAGAAAACGGCTCCTTTGTCGCAAAAACAAGTGCGCCAAGATGGCGCACAAAATATAATATCATTTTTGACAAAAGGAACAAATTCTAGATAAAAAGAACCGTCCCTTTTATCTATTTTGGTTTGTTATAACCTGCTATGAAGTAGTAAGAAGAAAGATCATAATCATATAAGTTATCTACTTCGGGGGAAAATTCTCCATTTTGCAATGATGCCACATCAAGCTTAAAACGCTTGAAATCATTCCTATCAATAACAAAGATGTAGTTGTTGGATAAAACGAAGTCTTTAACAAGACCTGAGTAGACAAACCTACATGACAATGTCTTCAAAAGAGGTCCCTGGCACAATATGTTTTTTTTAAAATCTTTCACAATCGCAACTACTTGGAAATAATCTGTTGTTAGTTCGCATTGTAAATACAATATTAATCCAACCTCACGAAAACTCCTTTTCTTTAGGATCCATGTGTTTTGATAATTATTATTTGCAAACTTATCAACAATATTCATAATCTCTGTTATGTCAACACCTTGAAATTCAGAGAATTTGTTTACCCCACATCTAATAAGGTTTATATAATAAGAGAAATCATTTTTCTGCTTGGCTTTTTGGTAATCTTCATAGTTAAATGGAAGATAAATTCTGATATCTTTATTGACCTTTTTGGGTTGTTTAGTTTCTCTCTCTGGCAAAAGTGATATATACAACCCATTGCAATCGCCTACGTCAATTTTCTTGCGTCGTATGACTTTGGTGATATAATGATTGATAAAGTCCACATGACACTGGAATTCATATCTCAATTCATTGTCGAGAACACTAAATGTGTCATAGTCTAATAACAGTTCAAAATGATACAAATTCATAATTATATTTTTTGTAGATAACAAAGATGGTTCTTTTTTCTACTCTCGGCGGACTCTGTGGGAGAGTTGTAATAGATAAAAGGGACGGT
>JAGHTV010000081.1 GCA_018065165.1 Candidatus Sodaliphilus fimicaballi
GCTACGGCAAAGCATTTTCCTGGTCACGGCTCGACATATGGCAACTCACACCTCGTATTGCCACTTATAACCAAGTCACGCGAAGAACTGAACAAATGCGAATTTGTCCCATTTAGACAATACATTGATGCAGGACTCTCAGGTATAATGGTGGGACACTTGTTTGTACCCGCTATAAACCCCGACACAGTGCCATCATCACTGTCGAGCAAATATGTAACCGACCTGCTGAAGGGCGAATTTGGATTTAATGGTTTCATCTTTACCGATGCACTTGAGATGAAAGGAGCCAACACGAGCGGCTCGGCATGCGTCAAAGCACTGGTGGCAGGCGATAATGTACTACTCAATCCCCGTGACCCCAAGTACGAAATTCCTGCCATTCTCCAAGCAATAAAAGATGGCGTCATCAGCAAAGAGACCATCGACGAGAATGTGAGAAATATGTTAAGGTACAAATATGCCCTTGGCATTACAACCAAGCAGCACATTGATACAAACAACATTGTTAACGATGTTTACTCTAGCGAGGCCGAGTCTCTTATCAACGAGTTGTGGAGCAACGCCATAACAGCCTATCCCTCTAAGCACAAAACGCTCCCCATTGCAGCAAGCAAGCGCGTAGCTGTGATAAACATAGGTGGTAAAGATGAAAACGACAACCTGTTCCAAGAAACTTGTGCCGAATTGTCGACCATAGACAAGTATACATATAACAACGGTGACAACATCAATGCACTTGTCGATGCCATAAATGCCAAGAAATATGATGCAGTCGTATTGGCAATATACGGCGACGACAAGCTGCGAGTAGTATGCGACAACATTACAAGTCGCTGCAAGCATGTGATACCTGTGTTCTTCGTTGATTACTATGACATACACAGGTACAACTATACATTGAAGAACTGCGATGAATTTGTAGTTGCCTACAGCAATGAGAAACCTGCACAAGTGCAGGCTGCTCGCACAATCTTTGGTCAAAACGAAGCACGAGGCAAACTCCCCATTTCAATCCCAGGCTTCTACAAGCTTAACATCTCTAAATAATATTATAC
>JAGHTV010000276.1 GCA_018065165.1 Candidatus Sodaliphilus fimicaballi
CAAATTGAGATTCCCGATTGCCGCTTCATCAAGTTCCACAAGGGCTACGCCTATGTCACCAGCTATGCCGGCCCTGTGGTTATCGACCCCGACTACAAGCAGCAGGGCTTCGTGGCAAAGGTCGACACCGCCACACTCCAAGTGGTGGACAGGTGCATCGTGGGATTCCAGCCCGACGAGCTGGAAATAGTGGGTAACAAGATATATGTTGCCAACTCGGGCGGATATATGGTGCCCAACTACGAGAACACGCTCTCTGTAATTGACATTGAGACATTTAAGGAAGAAGAACGCATCCCTATTGCCATCAACCTGTCGCAAGTAAAGAGCGACCGTCACGGCATCCTGTGGGTGGTATCGCGTGGCGACTACTACGACACGCAGAGCAACATTTACGCCTACGACACGCGCAAGCACCGCTTGGTAGCCACTATGGACATCCCTGCCAGCGCTAGCTGGATGGACGGCGACTCGCTATATGTGGTGAGCACCCAGTGGAGCTATGTAACCATGAGCAACGAGGTGTCATATGCCATCATCAACACTGAGAAGATGCAAGTGGAGACTCGCAACTTCATCACCGACGGCACCGACCAGCTGATACAGATACCCTATGGCATCGCTGTGAATCCCATAACCAAAGACATTCTCATTACCGACGCTAAAGACTATGTGTCTCCCGGACGTCTGTACTGCTTTGGGCAAGACGGCAAGTTCAAGTGGGATGTGCGCACCGGCGACATACCAGGACACTTCGTCTTCCTGGGAAATTCTAAATTAAAGTAAACATCAACAATCTTGAATTTCTAGACTATCCAGATTTTCTAGCCATTAAACAAAATAAATTATGAAAAAGATACTCATAGCACTCTCACTGGTGATGGCACTGTGTGCTAGCGCCCAAAACAAGCGCTTCATAACCGAGATACACGACTTCTTGCCCGCCCCGGGCCAGTTCACTAACATGCTCCCCGTGACCAAGGCAGGCATGACCAAGGCCGACGTGCTCAAGGCTGTTGCCAACAGCATATGCGGCTACTATGATGAGGAGGACGAGGAAGAGGTAATCGCTCCTAGCATGATTTCGCTGGGTAGCTACGGCGGCTATGTGATCTTCTCATTTGACCACCCACTGGTAAATGTCAAGGGAGAGTATGACATGCAGATATTTGGCAACGCCTACCAAGCGGCCCAGAGCAGCAGTAATGGCGGTAGCAGCGAGCCAGGCATTATAATGGTGGCCAACGACCTTAACGGTCCGTGGTATGAACTCGCCGGCAGCGAGTATCACAGCCCCTACACCCAGCACGACTTCAAGATAACCTACCACAAGCCCGACCCCAACCACACACCGACACCCGACCCCAAGAACAAGTCGATTGTGGACACAAGCTATGTGGCATGGACCTGCAACAGCGTGGACAGCCTCAAAACAGGCCATGTGTACAAGAACTCATTCCATGCTCAGAGCTACTGGCCCGAGTGGTATGAAGGCGACGAAATCACCTTTGAAGGCAGCAAGTTGCGTTGCAATGCAGCCGACGAGAGCGGCCAGGGAACCTACTGGGTGCAGTATTTCTATGACTGGGGATATGTGGACAACCGCCCCGACTACAAGTACGACGGCACCACACCTGAGGCCAACCAAAACCTAGGCTTTAAGCTCGACTGGGCAGTTGACAGCGAGGGCAATCCCGTGAACCTCAAGCAAGTGAAGTACATCAAGGTGTATAACGGAGTGCTTCAGCAATGTGGCTGGCTGGGCGAAACATCGACCGAGGTGGCTGGCGCCATCGACCTGCACCCCGATGCAATTCCTGAACCCGACATGAAGGGCGACATCAATGGTGACGGCGCTGTAGACATTGCCGATGTAAATGCTGTAATCAACCTAATATTGACAAGTGGTTATGCCGCTGCAGGCGACATCAATGACGACGGCACTGTAGACATTGCCGATGTAAATGCCATAATCAATATAATCCTGAAAGTATAAGAGATAGAGAATGAGGCTATTTAGGCCTTCTTTAATCTTTAAACTTTATCGATTAACCCTTACTTAGTGGTTCCACGCACTACGAGGCGTGTCTTGACGATGCGTTTCTCGGCATGGTCGCGTGCTATGCGTCCCTCTACGATGCCCACAAGTATCTCGACAGCTTCACGGCCCACATCCACGCCACGCTGCTCGACGGTGGTGAGTTGCGGGTCGCACGCTACGGCACGTTCACCATTGGTAAAGCCGCACACCGACACCTCATCGGGGACACTAAACCCCATGTGCTTAGCAACATACAAGGCTCCAATGGCAGTATCGTCGTTGACGGCAAAGAATGCGTCGGGACGGTTTTTCATCTTCAACATTTGCGGTACAACCTCCTCGGCCTGGGCACGATTGTCACACAGTTTCACGAGGTCCTCGTCAAGCTTCATCCCATGCTGGTAAAGGGCGTCCTTATATCCATTGAAACGGTTCTTGCCTATCTCCATGTTGTGCGAGGTACCCAAGAATGCCACACGCTTGCAACCACGCTCAATGAGGTAAGACACCGCCTTGAGGGTACCCATGTAGTCATCCACCACCACGCGGCTGGCATTGAGCACAGGGCAAATGCGATCATAGAAAACTAGGGGTACTCCCTCACGCTCGAGTTTTACAAAGTGGTCATACTCAACGGTATCCTTAGCCTGTGACACAATGATGCCGCACACCTTGTTCTGGTGGAACGACTCACATATGCTCACCTCACGCTCATACTGCTCGCGACTCTGCGCTACCAGTATGCGGTAACCCAGTTGCTGGGCAGTCTCTTCAATGCCCGAGAGTACCGTAGAGAAATAATAGTGAATAAACTCAGGAAGAATGACACCTATGGTCTTTACCGGACTGCGACGACTGTTGCGCAGCTGCTCGGCAATAACATTGGGGAAATAGTTGTGCTCGCGAGCAAACATCTGTATTGCTTCACGACGCTCCTTGCTAATGGTGGGACTGTCCTTAAGTGCACGAGAAACGGTGGCTACGCTCACGCCCAGCATGCGAGCAATATCCTTCATAGTCAAAACATGAGGTTCCTCCATAGTTTTTAGGTGTTTAAATGATTAATCCACGCAAATTTATATAAAAAAAACGAGTGATGCAAACGATTGCACAC
>JAGHTV010000143.1 GCA_018065165.1 Candidatus Sodaliphilus fimicaballi
CTGAAAAGGGAACGCAGTGACCGCTCTGATAAGCGAAGCGTTCTTATCTTACGGGTTGACCCATGATGTTGAAGCGTTGGTTACCGCGAACGATGATTACCTGACCATTCTCGATAACCTTATAAGCCTTAACAGCACTACCAGCAACCTCTACATCCTCAATGCCAGTAACAATTGCATTTTGTATAATTGTTAATTTTTTAGTTGAAGGATAATATGTATAAGTATTTTCGGGGGTCTTAGTACTTGACACCCAAACTCCAGCACCGTCTGCATCAATAGATTCTGCAAGGGTATTTACAGTTTCTCCTTCTGCGGGGATTTCTGTGCTAACAATAATTCCAACGGTTGTAGTAAATGCTCCTGTAGTAGAGTATGAACCATCAGGATTAGCTCTATTCAAAGGACGCCATGTATAACCTTCTCCTTTCCAGTCGTTGTATACATAGTAAGTGATGTCCTTTGCAACGATTGAAAGTTCGTTACCTTCAGGATTGTAAGTAAATGTGCAAGGTTCATCAGCAGTTACATTACCAACGGGGTTTATTGATTCGAGATCCCATTGATCAGTGGGAATTACTTCTTCTTCTTTGAGATAACGAGATTGTTGTGCTTGTTTGTAGTTTGAACCAACGGTAATATCATTATAGCTATCTCCGCAAACCGCATTCAAGCTATAAGTACCATCACCAGTAGGAGTAAGCTTATTCCACCATGCTTCAATACCACCCCAAGTGTGATTCAGATAGAATTCTCTTTCCTGAACATTTACAGTTGTTGTGTAGTCAGAGTATGTATCAGGAGTACCTGTCACCCAAGTAATCGAAATGCTTGAAATATACATGGCATCATTGTTTGACTTGAATCCTACATGAGTATAAGTATTAGGCTCAATGTCTAGTGTATATTCTTTCTCTTCATTCTTGATGTATTTAAATGAACCAAGCTTATCCCCATCTGTATCGCCACTATATAATTCATTAGCGTTTGTATATGGTATTGTATTACCATAAACATTTAAGGTACGTGCATCGGTTGTGTGAGATTCAAAGATAACAGAGATTTTCTTGAGGTAACCTCCTGATTGTGTGGTGTATATACCTGAATTACCATTTTGTGTTCTAATTTGAATCGAATTATTACCACCAGCAGAATAACCTGCATAAATTGCATCAGAATTTACTTTCTTATTTGACCAAACTGAATATCCTGCACCAGATTCTTTACCTGTTGTTTCGAGTGTTATTACATCGGTTATTTCTGTTTTATTTCCAGATGTAACTTTTGCGAATACTGCATAGTAAATTGCGGGTTTAGTTACAGTTTCTGTTTCAATATTAACGATATCATCGTTTGAAACATCTTCGCGCTTGTTTTTAGACCAACCAACAAATCTATAGTCAGCAATATTCTTTGGATTCTCGGGAGCGGTAATAGAAGAACCTTCGACATATTCTTTTGTCTCATCTTCAAGTTCTGCACCATTTACAAACCAAGCTATTTCGTAATTTTCTTTTGCTTCAAATGTTGCAGAAACTATTACATTAGCGGCGGGCATTGTGAACGCGTTGTTGTTAACAGTGATTACATTGTTATTTGCGTCCTTTACGTCCCAATCACCAAATTTGTAACCATCAGCAGGTGTTGCAGTGAGAGTAACTTCAGAACCTGCAGCGGCCTCTGCTACACTAGCAGTAACAGTACCATGCTCGATGTTTCCAATTGTAACGTTATATTTTGTAACAACGGGTTTAATTAATGAAACAAGATAATTATTTTTGTCAAATTCATAAACATCTGGCTTTCCAGTTGAAGTGAATTTTTTTATAATACCATAAATTATTACTTCGTCACCAACTGCTAAATCATCTACACTATTGAAATCTGTATTGTTAAGGTTTTTACCACTATAGACCTCAAAGGTGTTATCATCTAACCAATAAGTTATTGAACTATATTGTTCGTTAAATTTATCAACTTTACTTACGGTACCCTTAACATATACTTTTGTTTCGAGGTCCTTACCGGCGTCGATAAGTTCCTTAGCCTTGGCAACTGTGTAAGCTGTTTCCTGAGTGTTAGCAATTGTCTTAACTTCAATGTTGTATTGTGCTGTTTCTTCAAGATAAGTAACAGTGACAGTTTGCACACCTGCGGTGTTCATGTCATAGCCAGAGAACTCGCAAAAAGATGTAACATCAGTTTCTGTTTCATCTTCCCAAGTTGCAGTGACAGTGATGCCATTATGATTGAAGGCATCACCCTTCCAAAATTCAGCAGGAGTACCTGTTGCCTCGATGCCAATAAGAGTCTTTTCTGGTTCTGGATCGGGTGAGGTTATTGTTCCTTGTAAATCCACTTCGTCAATAACACCCTGAGTATTTGATGTGTTCCACACAATTTTTATATAGGCTGTAGAAACTTGTGCTGCAGTTGGTATATTATATTTCCTTTCAACGAAATTAGTTGCGCCAGAACCAGTACCACCTGTTATTTCTGTGTAAGAACCTGTGCTACTTGTTGCATAATATGCCTTAGTTGTGTATGTACCTTTTGTTGATGCTGCCTTCCATTGATAAGATAATTCCATATCTGTGCAATTAGAAAGGTTTAATGGACCAATGGTAATGTATGCATCGGTTCCTGCGGTTGTTTGTGAAAGTCCAGATGCGGTTGAACCCACCGTGTTTTTTGTTTGCTTTGCATTTGAGACCGTGTATCCTGTAATATCTTTATACACATCATTCACACCTGATTTGACACTATATGTGTTCTCCCAAGCTCGAGCACTTCCAGAGTTGTCTCCAAATGTCTCGTGAAATAATGTTTCTGCCTGGGCGGCAATGGTCGCCAGCAGGAAGAACATTAAAAATGTTAGTAATTTTTTCATAAAAACGCGTTATTTAAATTGTTAATATATTGTTTTCTTTTTCTTTATTAAACCACAGATTACGCAGATTTAACAGAATATTTTCCATTTTTACTAAACTGACAGAAATTAAAAGAAATTAAAATAAATTCTCTTTTGTTCTTCTGTCAAAATTCACTCTCACAGATTCCACAGAATTCACGGATTATAAACTGACAGAAATTAAAAGAAATTAAAATAAATTCTCTTCTGTTCTTCTGTCAAAATTCACTCTCACAGAATATACGGAAAGCACAAAATGCATAATCCTTAGAATTAATCTGCGAGATCTGCGAGATCTGCGTGAGGCAAAACGCTTCTGTCTGTCTTTCCTCTGTGGTGGTGTAGGATTAGTCCTTGTTCTGCTCGTAGTTGAGTGTGCGAGATGTCTGGTCGCAAACCTCGGCGGGACCGAAGTACTGGATGGGACCGGGATAAGTGTAGCAAGTGTTCATTGCCCACTCCTCGCGCATTGCTGCGAATGCCTTGAAGGGCTTGCCGTCGAGCTCTACGAGTGCCTTGCGGATAACAGGCTTGTTCTCGCCATGGCGACGCTCGATGTTCATCATCATAGTGATGGGGATACCACCGCATACCCACTCGCTTGAGGGCTTGGTGAGGTTGCGAACTGATGACATGTAACCTGTTGCACCACAGTTGATGAGCTGTGCAGCGTTGAAACCAAGTGCATAGCAGTAGTCGGCATCGAAGTTGCTGGGAGCTGCGCAACGGCCTTCGTAGCCGAAGAAGTGGTGGAGGGGAGAGAACTTGCCTGTGTAAGTGCCCTCGGCCTTGAGCTGAGCGAGGCGCTCGCCTACCATCTCGCTGAGGAGTTTCTCGGTCTCGATGAGTGATACCTGTACATTGCCGTGGGGGTCACGGTCGAGTGTGAGCTGACGAGCTACGCCCTCGGGGAGGCTTGCGAATGTCTCGGCATTGGCAGCTGACAGGTTCTCGAGAACGAATGCGCGTTGAGCGGCGGGCTCGAGGCTTGCAAACTCGGCGTGCTGTGCGAGCATATCGTTGAGCTCAGCGATGAGGGCCTTCATTGCGGGAATGAACTCGATAAGACCTTCGGGGATGAGGACGATACCGAAGTTGTTGCCTTGAGCAGCACGCTTGGCAACTACCTGAGCGATATTGTCAACAACCTGGTTGAGTGTAAGGTTCTTAGCCTCAACTTCCTCGCTGATGATGCAGTAGTTAGGTTGTGTTTGGAGTGCGCACTCGAGAGCGATGTGTGATGCTGAACGGCCCATCAACTTGATGAAGTGCCAGTACTTCTTGGCTGAGTTACAGTCACGCTCAATGTTGCCAATTACCTCGCTGTAAACCTTAGTAGCTGTGTCGAAACCAAATGAAGTCTCAATTTGCTCGTTCTTGAGGTCGCCGTCGATGGTCTTGGGGCAACCGATAACCTGTACGGGAGCGTTCTTAGCCTTGTAGTACTCAGCGAGAACAGCAGCGTTAGTGTTAGAGTCGTCACCACCGATGATTACGAGAGCGCTGATGCCCAGCTCGGTAACGATTTCAAGACCCTTGTCGAATTGCTCAGTCTTCTCAAGCTTGGTACGGCCAGAACCGATGATGTCGAAACCGCCAGTATTGCGATATTCGTCGATGAGCTCGGCTGTGAGCTCTACATAATTGTGGTCAACTAGACCGCCAGGACCCTTGAGGAAACCATAGAGACGGTTGTCCTTGTTGAGAGCCTTAACGCCGTCGAAG
>JAGHTV010000167.1 GCA_018065165.1 Candidatus Sodaliphilus fimicaballi
AAGTAAACTTATGTAAAAGTTAATATGTACATAATCAGCCTAAAAGCTGTTTATATGGCTCCTAAAAAAGTAAGTTGTTTTAATGGCTTTTACTTGCCTTGCCTTAAATGGATTTCACGCGTTCAATAAACTCGTCGCGTGACACAATTGCCTTGTTACGAGTCTTTTGTCGGTAATTGTATACGGTCTGGACCGAGTAGTGCAGGAATTCGGCAATTTTGGTGCTGTCATTGATGCCTAAGCGTACTAGAGCATATATTCTCAACTCGGGTGAGAGCAGTTCGCCCGACTTGGGTTGCAGTTGCTCCTCGGGGCGTAGCAGGCTATTGAAGTTGTCGATGAAGTTTGGGAAAATCTCCAAGAATACCCTGTCAAAGTTTTTGAACAACTCTTTCAATTGGCTATTGCTTGTTGACTGATTGAGCATCTTCTCAACGTCTTTGATTTTGCCACTTTTTACCTTTGTCATTAGGCTAGTGCGGTAGTTCTCATGCTGACCAATGTAGTTGGAGCATAGGTTGAATAACTGTCCGATGTAAACCTCCTTGATTATGTTGCTCTCTTCCAGAGCCTTGTTCATGTTGTTCAGGGCGCTATTGAGTGTCTTGAGCTGGTTGTTGTTGTCGGCAAGTTTCAATCGCAGGTCGGTAAGCTTCTTGGTGCGACGCACCAGCAACACCAGCAATGTAGCCATGACTATTGCTGCCAGTGACGAAATTATAATAAACGAAGTGCGACGGCTGGCAACGGCTTGCTGTTTCTTCTCATAGGCAGTGGTGATAATGGGCAGATACTCACCCACAAGTGCCAAGCGGCTAAATGCGTTGGCTTCGCGTATGTCGCTCATAGATAGGCTGATATATCGGTAGGCATGATCAGTATCGCCCTCGTCAAAGAGCAGTGCCGCCAGATTTTGCAACGAGGTGTAGGTTTTGTTACACTGACGCTTGTCGATGATTGCCGACATGCCATAACAGTATTTTGCTCCCTCGGTATTTCCCATAAATCGATACACCTCGCCCAAGACTGCCCAGAAAACAGCATTGTTGATGATATCGTTGTAGTACTTCTTTTTGCACTGCATGAGCAATTCAAGCGCCTCGTCATATTTGCCATTCTCTTTCAGTGTCTCGGCCTGACACATGAGTTTTACACTGCCATTGTGATGATTGAGCATGATGACCGTGTCGCGATAACACTTGCGCAAAGCTTTTATTTGATTTCTTTCTTCATCGCCTATGCAGTTGTTGACCATTGAGTTGAGAGATGAGAGGTAGATATCGTAGTAGTAGGTGTTGGTTTTCACAAAGTCGGTGTGAGGTATGGAATTAAGGATATTAACGGCATCACGAAATCGCCCCAAGCGCTTCAATACATCGGCCTCGGACATCTTGGCAAGTGCAATGGTATCGCCATTGCCTATGATATTACCATACTTGACTTGTTGACGCGCAAAGTATACGGCCGAGTCAACGCGAAACTTGCGATAGTAAATCACCAAGCGATGCGCCTCGTGATACTTGACTGCAACATCGGCTGTGCTCTCATAGGCAATCAAGTGCTTGCTCAACTTGGCATGCATCATGTCTTCATAGTAGCTGGTGCTATCTATAACATTGTCTAGCACTTTAAGTACCGAGTCGGTGTTATAGTGCTCTGCTGCCACACATTGTGACCACAACGTGAGTGTAAGTAAAAGGCTTATGTATATTTTCATTACTAATCTGTAGCTATAGAGTCCTGCAATGGTTGTTTTGGTATTTCAATATCCAAAGGTAGTAAAAAAAGTAATACAACACAAAAAGTTGCAAGTTATTTTGTTTATCCAGTTACTTTTTGCCTTACTTAATATGTGTCTATATAAAATACTAAATCATTGTGAATTAATGATTTAACTGTAAATTTAAGTTACTTTTTGTAGCCTTATGTTTGTTGATGTTTTTTTGTGACTGTAAATTTGTAAATGTA
>JAGHTV010000476.1 GCA_018065165.1 Candidatus Sodaliphilus fimicaballi
TTGTGATACTGTGGATATACGCCAAAGAGGATTGTGCTTGAAACATAGCCTGCAATGTTGTAGGGTGTATCGTGTGTCTTTGCTAAGGCGCTGTACATGTGTTGCTTTACAGTCTCGAGTTCGTCCAGGGGGATGAGTTCGTCTCGCAGGCGTTTCATTTCGGCCTTTACCTCTTTGATGACATTGATGGTGTGACAAGTAGCACACTCGGTTGAGATATCGATACAACCGTCATAGTGAGTTCCTAGCAGTGAGGCATGTATGCCGTAAGTATAGCCTTTGTCTTCGCGAATATTTGACATCAGGCGACTGCCAAAATATCCGCCAAATGCCATAATGAGAATACGCAACGGAATATAGTCGGGATGCTCGCGGTCAATGGCTTGAATCCTCATCCTGATGCCTGACTGCATTGCACCTGGTTTGTTGACGATTTTGTACATCTCGCTAGAAGGCGTTGTATGCCACTGGGCTTTGGGGCATAGGTTATGATCACTATGCCAGTTGCCTATGGTGTCGTTAATAAGTTTGAGTATTGCGTCATTAACGTGGCCTGCGATAACAACTTTGCAGTTACTGGGGTTGTAGTAGGTTTTATGGAATGCGACTAAGTCATCGCGAGTCAAAGAGTTGATGTCGTCAACTGTAATCTTGTGTCCTAGAGGGTGATTGGGTCCATAATAAAGTCGTTTCATCTCGCTGCTGGCTATATACTTTACACGCTGATCGAGAATTTGAATGTTGCCTATGAGTCGGCGCTTGAGTACATCAAATTCTTCTTGTGGGAACAGCGGTTCCTTAATGCAATTGAAAAGCAGTTGAATGGTATGATTGAAATTGGCGTTAAGGGAAGTAAGTACAACTTCGGTGTTGAAGTCGTAACTGTCGGCCGACTTGCGTGCTCCGTAGTAATCAAACTGCTCGGCAACTTGTGCTGATGTTGTTCCTTGATGTCCCTCTAGAAGCATCAGTGCCGTGAGCAATGACTGAGCAGGTTTGCTCTCCATCATACTGCCACCACCAAAGTATATATAGGTGCGAACCATCTCGTCCTCACCACCATCAACTATCCAGCAGGTGATACCGTTGTTGAGTTTAACCTCTTTGGGAAATGTGAGTTCAAGATTGTCAAATGTTGATATATTGGGACGAATGCTGCGATCTACCATTGTACTGATTGTAAATGTTTGTTGATGCAAAGTTACTAAAAACTTTGTAAAGTTGGTGATAAGGAATATTGAAATTACTGGGGAAGTTTCATATCATATATCACCATAAATATCCATTCTTCCTTTGTAGGTGTTTTAGACCCCCTTCGGGGAGAGCGGTAGGGCTTCGCCCCATTGTTTTATCCACGCACTGCACTCGCAAAGCTCGTTTGACAATGTTCGCTAATCGCGGCACCAGCTTCGCTGACTTACCGCTGCTCACATTATCTAGCTCACTGCGTTCGGTTGTACGGGGTTATTAACATAGCGACAAGCGCTATGTTGTGTTGTCCCTTTGGGACAAGTCTGATATTACCATAATACTGTGTCGACATTTACTACCGCGGCATGTATCTCTCGCTTCGCTCGGTTATCAGTATAGCGGCAAGCGCTATGTTGTGTTGTCCCTTTGGGACAAGTCTGATATTACCATAATACTGTGTCGTCATTTGCAACCGCAGCATGTATCTCTCGCTTCGCTCGGTTTACAGCATAGCGACAAGCGCTATGTTGTGT
>JAGHTV010000018.1 GCA_018065165.1 Candidatus Sodaliphilus fimicaballi
TCTGTTGCCTATGTATTCAACCAATTCCTGTCCTTTATAACCTACAACAATCACCACGCGATTGAGGTCAAGTGCTGATAACTGACCTAACAGTCTGTCAATGAGTCTAACTCCATTGACAGGTACCATGCACTTTGTACTGTTGCGAGTGTATTCGCCTAATCTGCGGCCCATGCCTGCAGCCAAAATAATTGCTTGCATAATCTTATTTTACATTTTAAACTTCAAATTTACAAAAAAAGCACGGAATAGGCACCATTTAATGCTAAAAAACTAATGAGTCATAGTATAAATATAAGTTTTTGCGTGATATGTGCACAAAAAAAGGATGCGCCGCAGTGGGCACATCCTCGTTGTGTATGGAATGATTTGTATTATTCTTTTGTAGGGAAGAACAGGTAGTCTATTGCTTTGACAATCTCTTCCTTTGGATACAATCCTACGATCTGTTGTGGTTGTCCATTAACAGGACATAGCAATAGCATGGGTATGCTGCGTACTTGAAAAGCTTGGGCAAGTGGTCTATTCTTGTCAACGTCGATGCTGTAGAACTTGATTTTGCCATCATACTCATTTGCCAATTCCTCGAGAACGGGAGCGAGGCGACGGCATGGTCCGCACCATGTAGCATTGAAATCTACAATTACAGGGACATCACTCTTCATTTGCCATTCACCTGAATAGTCTGAAACTAACTCGGCAAACTGTGCCTGAGTTATCTCAACCACCTTGGTGGTAGGTGTTTGTTGTTCCTGAGTTTTCTTTTCTGTAGTTTTGTCTTGAGCATTGCAACTTGCTAATATAGCTATTGCAACGCATATTATAAAAAGTCTTTTCATCGTGTTATTGGTGTTGAGGACGCAGGAGGTCATTAACAGTTTTAACGGGGTTAAATGTCTCTATAGGTACTTCTACAAAGATTGTGTTCCAGTCGCTCATAGAACCATTCCACAATCCGGGAAGTTCGAGTGCCTTGATTGCAACACCATCCTTTGATTTTTCGCTTATAAGACCAGTCTTGTAGTCGACAAAGTCTTTAAGATTAAATTTGTTGCCCTTGTAATCCTTGATATAACATACTAGATCAACAGGATTGAAGTGTGTGCCACTCTTCATAAGGGCCACTGCGTCAGGATTGTTCTCATCGATTTGTGCGGCTTCGAGAATTTGGGGCGAGTAACTACCATCGTTATTGTAGGCGAGGTATGGACCACCACCAGGTTCTCCCTCGTTACGTACCATACCGCAAACACGAATGGGACGATTTAGTTTGCCGCGTAAATATTGTGCTAATGCCACTTCATCCATGCTTGTTGTTGCTGCATTGTGAGTGAATAGACTATTCTCAACAAACTCAAGTATTTCTTTAAGTGGAGCATTGCCCTCGTCAAGGAGTTGGAGGTATTTAGCTATTTTTTCTTGTGTGTCAACTAGATAACCTGCGATTACCTTCTTGTAGCGTAATGTCGTATTACGTAAGCGAGAAGGAACCACATTGTCAATGTTCTTGACAAAGATTACTTGTGCATCACGCTCGTTAAGGTTTTCAATGAGTGCACCATGACCTGCGGGACGGAACAGTAGGTTGCCGTTGGCATCACGATAAGGAGTATTGTCGTTGGTAACAGCAATAGTGTCGGTTGATGCTTTTTGTTCACTCATTGTGACATTATATGTGACACCCCACACTTTTTCCATATTAGGCACCTTTGCATCAAGAATCTTCTTAAACTCTTTGCGGTGCTCGGGTGATACTGTAAAGTGAAGGTTGCAAACGCCGTTAGAAGCAGCATATTGAGCACCTTCCTCAAGATGTTCTTCAACAGGTGTATGAACAGTTCCTGCAGCAGCATGGTGGAACTTTAACAGACCTTTTGGGAGTGCCCCGTAGTTCAGACCTTTGACATCGAGCATTGCACGTGCCACATCTACATAGCGGCTTGCCTCGATGAGTTCGGTAATGTTGAGGTTATACATTTCTACGCAAGCCTTATTGAGAATGGGGTAGAATGCAAATTTTGTGATGTTGTTGAAGAAGTTCTTCTCAAAGTCGGTTTCGGGCTGTGGTTTATTCTCGGTAACGAAAGCAAACATGTTCTTGAACATGCGGCTTGCTGCACCACTGGCGGGTACAAACTTTTCTATAGTTCCGCCGTTATCTTTAAACGCGTTCCATTTTTTGATATATTGTGATGCGGTTGCATCGTCTATTGCAACTATACCATTTCCAACAGTTGCTACTGAATCGATTTTAAGGGAAGGGAAACCATTATTGAAATTATCAAGTTGTGTTTTGATAAGTTCTTCTGTAATGCCTTTATCTGCGATTAATGCAAGATCGTTATTATTTAACATGTTAATTAATGATTTAGGTTGTATTAT
>JAGHTV010000451.1 GCA_018065165.1 Candidatus Sodaliphilus fimicaballi
CTGACCACAAGTTGTATGTCGATGAATTTGTTATCACAAAGGGCGAAACCAAGCGCGTGGCTATCAACCTGGACAATCCCACCTATGTACCCACAGGTATACAGTTTGACATTAAGCTTACTGGCGGTATTAAGATTACAAGCAAGCCTTCTACAGTTTCAGCTCGTCTTCCCAAAGGCGTAGATGAGGATGGTGAGCAATATGATAACTTCCAGGTTTTCTGGGGCGAAATTGAACCTGGTCTGTACCGTGGTGGTGTCATGACACTCGAGGGTACTCCCTTCTCAGGCAAGACTGGTGCCATTCTTCGTGTAAGCATCACAACAACCGAAGACTTTGGCAAAGAGCCCATTTCTATCACCTTCCCCGAGGTTAAGCTCAGTAACAACGACGACACTAGCACATCATTCCTGGCTCAAGGTGTAACTACAGAAGGTCACGAGGCAAAGCCCCTCGCCGAGATTCTTGCAGGTGAGAACCAAACAGACTACTACATTGCCGATGCAATCAAGGTTGTAGGCAAGAGCGCTAATGGCAAGGTATTTGCTACCGACGGCAACGACAACTGGATTAATCTCTCAGTTCCCGAAGGCGTAATCCTCACTGAAGGTGTTTCTTATGTAGGCGAGCAATTTGGTGGCACAATGACAGGTGCTGGCGTTAACCCCGGTCTCGAAATGAAGAAGGTATTCGGCACTGCCGAGTCTAAGGTTGCTGTAGCTGGTGATGTTGAAGTTGTTGACATGACTCAACCTTTCGCTCTCAGCTCAAACCAAGTTGTAGCTGTTACTGGTTACTACTTCAACGATGACAACCAAGAGACACTGCGCGCTTATAGCGGTAACAACGGTGTACGTGGCCAGAGCCTTACTATCGACAACTCTTGGCTCGAGAACGCTCCCGCTATGACCAACGCTACTCCTTACACTGTTAAGAAGGCTGCTGTTCAGCTCAAGGCTGCTTGGGACGTTCCCGCAGGTGCACGCGTAGCTCAAAGCGACGAACTCGCATTCCAAAACTACATCATCTATCCCTTGCAAATGGCTGAAATCGCTACTGGCATCAACGAACTGACAGTAGGTTCTAGCGACAAGGTTTACAAGACTATCGAGAACGGTCAAGTAATCATTGTTAAGGGCGATGTACGTTACAACATCATGGGTCAACCCGTTCGTTAATAACGCTAACGCTTATCAGAGCGGTCACTGCGTTCCCTTTTCAGGACGGCTTAAAGAGCCTAAAAGAACGCAAACGCTTTTAAGAGCATAGATAAAAGGTACCACGGCAGTAATGTCGTGGTACTTTTTTTCCACTTGCAGATGTTTTTTAGACACAAGAACAAAAGATTTTTGACATAAAACCAAAATGTCATCGCAAAGCCTTTTGTGCTTTTGTTCTTTTGTCTATATTTCTTTCTCTCTCGCTGCACCACCATGACCGTTGCGTTGGCTACAGGATTATCGCACCATTGGTTATACTTTTTTGTCAAAAAAAATATACCATTTAACATTTCTTGCAAATTTGTTTGTATTTTATAATAAATCGTATTAAATTTGTACCGCACATTTAACCTTAAGCTCACATCTCTAAAATAATTACAAAAATGGAAGCAAAAATTAAGAAGTTTGCTGTAGCATTACTTGGAGTAATTGCCAGCGTAAATGTATTTGCTCAAGAGAGCTCACTTTATATCGAGGACTTTGCCCTTGAAAAGGACGAAACCAAGACCCTGTACATATACCTCGACAACCCCGTCGATGTAATTACCAGCGTACAAATTGACATTACATTCTCGGGTGGCATAACTATGGCAAGCAATAAACCCAAACCCCTTAGTCGCATTCCAACTGAAGATGGCAACTATATGCCTTTTGGCAGTTGGCAAAACGCTTCTACATATCGTTTTGGTTTCTTTAATGTATCACAACAAGAAATAATAGGAACTAAGGGGGCAATCCTCAAATTCGATGTAAAAACCACTGACGAGTATAACGGCGAGCAAGCCTACATAAAAATCAGCAATACCCGAATTTCAGGAACCGATGGCCGATCAATCCGTCTGAAAGAGCAAACTGCCTCGGCAACCATTCCTCAAAGCACAACCGACTTGTTTGACACCAAGAACGAAGGCACAAAGGTATTTGTTAGCGAACTGCTGAAAGTCATAACTGTCATTAACGACAAACTTGGCAAGAAGATAGCCTTTGCAACCAATGGTGAAGACAAATGGCTCAAACTCGTCGTTCCAGAAAACGCCAACATCGTCGAGGGTGCAACCTATACCGAGGGGGAAATTGGCGGCATAATGAGTGATGTTGCGACCAACCCCACCCTCACGCTGTCAAACCAAAACTACGCCGAGAGTACTACTCAATTGAGCACTGAGCCTGAGAGCTATGACTTGCTTGATGGCGTTGAACTGCGTCCCAATGAGGTCATCAGCCTCACAG
>JAGHTV010000070.1 GCA_018065165.1 Candidatus Sodaliphilus fimicaballi
ATCACCTATCACGTCGCCCATGCTCTCCTCGGGAGTAACGATCTCAACCTTCATCATGGGCTCGAGCAGTACGGGCTTAGCCTTGACGCATGCGTTGCGGAATGCCTGCATTGCACAGAGCTCGAATGAGAGCTGATCGCTATCTACGGGGTGGAACGAACCACTGAGTACTGTAACCTTGAGTTGCTCAACGGGGAAGCCTGCAAGCACACCGCTCTTCATCGCGTTAGTGAAGCCTTTCTGGATAGCGGGGATGAATTCCTTGGGAATATCGCCACCAGTAACTTCGTTTACGAACTGCAGACTGCCTTCGAAGTCGGGATCTACAGGTTCTACGCGGCAAATGATGTCGGCAAACTTACCACGACCACCGCTCTGCTTCTTGAATACCTCGCGGAGCTCGACAGCCTGGCTGATTGACTCTTTGTAGGTAACTTGGGGACGGCCCTGGTTGCACTCAACCTTGAACTCACGACGCAGACGGTCGATGATGATGTCGAGGTGGAGCTCACCCATACCACGGATGATGGTTTGACCTGTCTCCTCATTGCTCTCAACCTGGAATGTAGGATCCTCCTCGGCAAGCTTCTGGAGACCGATGCCCAGACGATCGAGGTCGCTTTGAGTCTTAGGCTCAACTGCGATACCGATAACGGGATCGGGGAAGTCCATTGCTTCGAGTACCATGGGAGCGTCCTCGCTGCACAGTGTGTCACCTGTGCGAATGTCCTTGAAGCCTACACCTGCACCGATGTCGCCGCAACCAATCACCTCCATGGGGTTCTGGGTGTTGCTGTGCATCTGGAATAAGCGAGAGATGCGTTCCTTCTTGCCAGAGCGGCTGTTGTACACATATGTACCAGCTTCGATTTGGCCTGAGTAAACGCGGAAGAACACGAGGCGGCCCATATAGGGGTCGGTAGCAATCTTAAAGCAGAGAGCACACAGGGGCTCAGTAGCTTCAGGTTTGCGACGCTCAATCTTCTCGGCATCGTCAGCTGAGTGACCTACAATTTCCTCACTGTCGGCAGGACTGGGGAGGTAAGCACAAACTGCGTCGAGAAGAGGTTGAACACCTTTATTCTTGAATGAACTACCGCACAACATAGGAACAATTTCCATCTTGAGTGTAGCTACACGCAAAGCACGCTGGATTTCTTCGACTGTGATAGTCTCGGGATCGTCGAAGTACTTGTTCATCAACTCATCGTCACATTCAACGATTGACTCGAGCATCTTGTCACGATATTCCTGGCACTCGTCGAGCATGTCGGCGGGAATCTCTTCGATATCGTAAGTTGCGCCCATTGTCTCATCGTTCCACACGAGGGCCTTCATAGAGAGGAGGTCAACGACGCCCTTGAATGAATCTTCGGCTCCGATGGGGAGTTGGATGGGGCAAGGATTTGCACCGAGGATTTCGCGCATCTGGTTAGCAACCTCGAGGAAGTTGGCGCCGCTGCGGTCCATCTTGTTAACATATGCGACGCGGGGTACATTGTACTTGTCGGCCTGACGCCAAACGGTCTCA
>JAGHTV010000037.1 GCA_018065165.1 Candidatus Sodaliphilus fimicaballi
ATGTGACGCTGATATATTGCTTTACTAAGAATGGCGTTCTGCTCAATATTCAAGACCCTGACACCGTAGTGCCCATGTTGCGTCGTGTGCAGTATAAGCGTATGCGTGAGATGGAAATTATCAAGGATTGGTTTGAAAACAAGGTTGACAACGCAGTCTCGGCTATCGGTCACGGTGGTAAGGAAGTAATCATCACTAGTGCACCTCAACTGGGCGAACCCACGCAAGGTACACATATTAAATAACATAGAAACGCTAACAAAAAAACGATAATATAGAAAATGAAAGTAGCAATTGTGGGCGCAAGTGGCGCTGTAGGACAAGAATTTATGAGAGTGCTCGATGAGCAAAACTTTCCTGTTACCGAGTTAGTTCTTTTTGGCTCACAACGCAGTGCGGGTCGCATCTTTACCTTCCGCGGCAAGGATTATGTAGTGAAGCTGCTGCAACACAACGACGACTTCAAGGATATCGACATCGCTTTCGTATCGATGGGAGCAGGTCCCGCCAAGGAGTATGCCGAGACTATCACCAAGTATGGCTGCATCATGATTGATAACAGTAGTGCCTTCCGCATGGACGAGGATGTGCCTCTGGTAGTGCCCGAGGTTAACGGTGACGATGCTTTCAATGCCCCCCGCAACATCATTGCCAACCCCAACTGTACTACCATCATCATGGTAGTGGCTCTCAAACCGCTTGACAACATCTCACACATCAAGAATGTGCAGGTAGCCACTTATCAGGCTGCTAGTGGTGCGGGTTTGGCTGCTATGGACGAGCTGGCACTGCAACACAGCGAGATTGCTACTGCTAAGGGCGAGACTACCGTTAAGCATTTCCAGCATCAGCTTGCTTATAATGTTATTCCTCACATCGATGTATTCCAGGACAACGATTACACTCGCGAGGAGATGAAGATGGTGAAGGAGACATGCAAGATTATGCACAGCGACATTCGCGTGAGCGCAACATGCGTACGCGTTCCTGTTATGCGTGCTCACAGCGAGGCCGTTTGGATCGAGACCGAGCGTCCCATCACCCCCGAGGAGGCTCGTGCCGCATTGCACCTTGCTCCTGGTGTAGTGGTAATGGACGATCCCCGCAGCAATACATATCCCATGCCCATCCATTGCACACGTCAGGATCCCGTATATGTAGGCCGCATCCGTCGCGACACAAGTAGCGACAACGGCTTGGCATTCTGGTGCTGTGGCGACCAAATCAAGAAAGGCGCAGCCCTCAACGCAGTGCAAATCGCACAATACATGCTCGCCCACAAGAAGTAATCAAAGGGTTAAAGACCTTAAGATAAATGAGTAGTGTCCGGTTAAAATTGCAAGAGTTGATCAAACTTCTCCAAACACTGTTAGTTACGACACTTTGGTGTAACCGGGGCTTGGTATAGAATAAAAAAAGAAAATGATTTTTTTAGTTTATATGGCTCACGCCAAGAAAATGGAGGACTCTGTCCTCAAAATGATAATACACTATCTGTGAGGTAATTCCATTT
>JAGHTV010000138.1 GCA_018065165.1 Candidatus Sodaliphilus fimicaballi
TATGGTAGAACTTATTAACCAAGGTGTTTACCTTTTGAACGGAAAAGAGATTCGTACGGATGCAGCTGGAATGCCTACACCCGACGAGGCTCGTGAGAAAACTATTACCTATGGTATCCTGCGCAGCCACGATGTTGATGGCAGCAAGGGTAAGAAAATGCGTATTAAATTTGACGCAATGATGTCACATGATATCACATATGTTGGTATCATTCAAACTGCTCGTGCTAGCGGTCTTGAAAAGTTCCCTCTCCCCTATGCAATGACAAACTGTCACAACTCTCTTTGTGCCGTTGGTGGTACAATCAACGAGGATGACCATGTATTCGGTCTGTCGGCAGCAAAGAAATATGGTGGTATCTACGTTCCCGCTAACCAAGCTGTAATTCACCAGTATGCTCGCGAAGCAATGGTTAAGTGTGGTAACATGATTCTGGGTAGTGACTCTCACACTCGCTATGGTTCACTCGGTAACATGGGTGTTGGCGAAGGTGGTGGTGAACTTGTTAAGCAACTTCTCAAGAACACATGGGACATCAATGCTCCCGAGGTTGTTCTCGTATGGTTGGAAGGCGCTCCCCGCAAGGGTGTTGGTCCCCACGATGTTGCTATTTCACTTGTTAAGGCTACATTTGAAAGCGGTTGCGTAAAGAACAAAGTTCTTGAGTTTGCAGGTCCTGGCGTTAAGAATCTCCCCATCGACTTCCGTAATGGTATCGATATCATGACAACCGAGACCACTTGCTTGAGCTCTATTTGGGTAACCGACGACGAGGTTAAGCATCACTACGAGATTCACAACCGTCCCGAGGACTTCAAGGTTCTCGAGCCCGGTGACGTAGCTTACTACGACATGATGATCAAGATTGACCTTTCTAAGCAAGAGTCAATGATTGCTCTCCCCTTCCACCCCTCAAACGCTTTCACAATCCACGAGTTGCAAGCTAACCCCGTAGAGATTCTTAAGGCTGTTGAAGAAGACGCTCAAAAGCGTTATGGCGACAAGGTTGATTGCCACCTCGTTGATAAGGTTGTTAACGGTAAGGTACAAGCCGATCAAGGTATTATCGCTGGTTGCTCAGGTGGTACTTATGACAACCTCAGTGCAGCAGCAGCTATCATGAAGGGTGCTTCAATTGGTAACGACTACTTCACAATGTCGGCTTATCCACAATCAATTCCCGTATTCATGGCTACTACTCGCAATGGTATTGCTGAGGAACTCCTTGAGGCTGGCGTTGTTATTAAGCCCGCATTCTGTGGTCCTTGCTTCGGTGCTGGCGATGTTCCTTCAAACAACGGTTTGAGTATCCGTCACACAACTCGTAACTTCCCCAACCGCGAAGGTTCTAAGCCTGGCCAAGGCCAAATCTCTTTGGTTGCTTTGATGGACGCTCGTTCAATCGCTGCTACAGCTGCTAACGGTGGTGTTATCACTGCAGGTACCGACGTTGACTACAACGACGAACACAAGAAATACGAATTTGATGCTCGTATCTACGAACGTCGTGTTTACAACGGCTATGACAAGGCCGACCTTGATCAAGCTCTTAAGTATGGTCCCAACATTAAGGACTGGCCCACTATGTATCCTCTCCAGGAGAACATGCTTCTTGAGCTCGCTGCAGTTATTCACGATCCCGTAACAACTACCGACGAGTTGATTCCTTCAGGCGAAACATCAAGTTACCGTTCTAACCCCTTGAAGCTGTCAGAGTTTGCTCTGTCACGCCGCGTTCCTGAGTACGTTGGCATCAGCAAGCGTATCCAGGCCGAAGACCTCGCTCGTCGCGAAGGCAAGGTATCAGAGAACATTGCTAACGCACTTGCTCAGGTAGGTGCAAAGGCAGAAAACACTTCATTTGGTTCATGTGTATTTGCAAACCGTCCTGGTGATGGTTCGGCTCGCGAACAAGCAGCTTCTTGCCAAAAGGTACTTGGTGGCGATGCAAATATCTGCTACGAGTATGCAACAAAGCGCTATCGCAGCAACTGTATCAACTGGGGTATCGTTCCTTTCACTATCGCAAAGGAAACAGAGTTTGAATATGTAGATGGTGACTTCGTATTCGTTCCCGGCATTCGCGAGGCTATCCTCGGTGGTAAGGAAGAAATCGATGCTAAGGTTATCACAAAGGACGGTGTTAAGGACATTCACCTGTTCTTCCAAAACCTTACAGCCGACGAGCGTCAAATCCTTGCTGATGGGTGCTTGATGAACTATTACAAAAACAAGAAATAAACAATCCCCCAAAAAAGAAAATAATTTCTTTAATGTTAATGGCTTACGCCAATAAAATGGTGGACTTTGTCCACAAAATAATATTACTTTACTATTCAAGTAATTACATTTTGCTTGCAGAGCAAGCCATTTTCTTGCCAAGCATAAAAATATAATATAAAATTTTCTTTTTTGTGGACAATAATAAAATTCAAACTAAAACCGTGTTGCACGGAGATATCCGTGCAACACATTAAAATAGAAAAACAAAATGGCTGAAAAAATTAAAATGACTACCCCCATCGTTGAGATGGACGGTGACGAGATGACCCGCATTTTGTGGAAAATGATTAAGGATGAGCTCATTCTCCCATTCGTTGACCTCAAGAGCGAATATTACGACCTTGGTCTTGTAAAGCGTGATGAGACTGGTGACAAGATTACAATTGAAGCTGCTGAAGCAACCAAGCGTCTGGGCGTAGCAGTTAAGTGTGCTACTATCACTCCTAACCTGAAATGTATGGACGAGTACAAGCTGCACGAGATGTGGAAGAGCCCCAATGGCACTATCCGTTCAATTCTCGATGGTACTGTATTCCGTGCTCCCATCACTCTGCCCAGCATCAAGCCTGCTGTTCGCAACTGGGAAAAGCCCATCACTATTGCTCGTCATGCTTATGGTGATGTTTATAAGAGTGTAGAGATTCGCGCTGACGAACCCGGTGTTGCTAAGCTGGTATTTGACGGCGAAAGCGGCAAGCACGAAGAGGTGGTTATTCAAAACTTCAAGGGTGCTGGTGTTCTCCAAGGTATGCACAACGTAGATAAGTCAATCCGCTCATTTGCACACAGCTGCTTCAAGTTTGCGCTCGACACAAACCAAGACCTGTGGTTCTCTACAAAGGATACAATCTCTAAGAAGTACGATGCACAATTCCGCATCATCTTTGAGGAGGTTTATCAAGAGTATAAGGATGAGTTTGAAAAGCGCGGTCTGGAGTATTTCTATACTCTTATCGACGATGCTGTTGCACGCGTTATCCGCAGCAAGGGTGGTTACATCTGGGCTTGCAAGAACTATGACGGCGACGTGATGAGCGACATGGTTTCTACAGCATTTGGTTCACTGGCAATGATGACCAGCGTTCTCGTTAGTCCCGATGGCAACTACGAGTATGAGGCTGCTCACGGAACAGTGACTCGCCACTACTACAAGTATCTTGCTGGCGAAGAGACTTCTACCAACCCCATCGCAACCATCTTTGCATGGAGCGGTGCTCTGCGCAAGCGTGGTGAGAAGGACGGCCTGAAGGACCTTATGAACTTCGGCGACCAGCTCGAGGGCGCATGCTTCGACACACTGAACAGCGGCACAGTGACCAAGGACCTCGTGAACCTCATGGAAGGCGTAGAGGCCAAGGCAGTTAACAGCGCCGACTTCATCGCTGCTATCCGCAAGAACCTCGAGAAGCGCCTCGCATAATTGCAGGTAGAACATAACCCAATATCAAAGCCCTATAAGTCGCACACGATCTATAGGGCTTCTATTTTGCCAAAGGCAAATTATACTATGTTATTGAGTTCAAGTTTGACGGCACAGCCCAGGAAGCCCTCGATCAGATTTCGCGCAAAGATTGCCCCCTGCCCTTCGCCCTCACCGGCCAGCAGATAATCCGCATCGGAATTAATATCTCCCGTGAAACCCGCAACATCGAGGACTACATAATCGGTTAATCCCTAACAAAGCCCCAGCTAGCAACACGACCCAACCTGCCTTGACGGGGACTCCGTCACACTGCATCGTAACCGGCGGTCGCCAGACCGTCGGACAGGGAGCCACCTACCAATCGGCCTCGGCAGAGGCCGCACTGCATCGTAACCGATGGTCAATCGCATCATTCACTCAAAAAATACTTGAGGTCGTATTCAACTCCGGCTTCGTGCAGCATCATTTTCAGCTCGCTGTCAAACGATTGACCAACATGATGTGTTTTTTGATTTGAAATATAGTTTATTACGGTATCACGTTCTTTGTTGCAGTAAGTAAGTGCACAATACGACTTACCCCAACCATCAAACAGAGGATACCAATCCCTGTGTTCGCGCATGAAATTACCCGAGGATATCTTCACCTTCTTTACAAAATCAGAAAGTGATATAGTAGGATTTATCTCCACCAGCATGTGAATATGGTCTGGCATTGAGTTAATGCGATACATATAACTATTTGTGGCTTTTGCGATGCCCCAAATATAATTATACAAATCGCGCTCATGTTCCTCGGCAATAGCAGGAACTGAGTTCTTGGTACGCCACACTATGTGGTAAAACAATTTGATATATGCCATAATATTATAGTTTCAGTACGGCCCCTCCGAGGCCGTTAGTTATATATCCTCCTATCCGACGGACTGCGTCCGCCGGCTACGATGCAGTAAGGCGGTTCCACCGCCTGCACCGACAACGTAACCAGAACCGACAACCGCCTCAAGCACTGCCAGCATCACTTACCAGACCGAACATGCTTGCCTCACGGGGGGCAACCGCCTCAAGCAAAGACAGCATCACTCGCTAGACCGAACATGCAGGCTTGACGGGAGACCCGTCACACTGTATCGTAACCGGCGGTCGCCAGACCGTCGGAAGGGAAGTCATCCACAAAACCGGCCTCGGCAGGGGCCGCACTGCATCGTAGCACCACTCTACAGCCAGTATCCTACTTCCTCTTTACCCGATACCCTTAGGCGGTGCCGTATACGGACATTCCGCCGTTGTGGGCGCGAGCACTCTAGTGCTCGCCGTGTGCCCACAACCCCCTGGTATCCTGATGGACGGTGTAGGAATTTTTGATCTTTTTCGTGTAAGGATGCCTTATTCTGAGGCAACGCGTACAGCTCGGACGCTTCGCCCGTAGTAACGGTCGTATTTGCTCCAATCAATGTAACTCGAATTGAAGTACAGGCTGAAGGCGTAACTGCTGAAGCTAGTGTAGAGCGAACTTGACCAACAGTAGCCCCAAGAACCCTCGTTGTAGAGGCTCGCGTCGTAGCGGTAGCCAGCGGCAGGAAGGAAAATGCTATTACCATTGCTCTTACTCGTTATCTTGCAACCATTAACGCCATTTACTGTCACCCACTCGGTGGTGGTGTACTTGCTGTCGCAAAGGTCAATTATCTCCTGCACGGTGGGCATGCGCCATCCACTGCCCCAGTTGGCGGTCGCAGCGTCATGTGCAGCATCAAGGTCTCTATCCTCTTTGTAGCTATAATTATCCATGTCAAAACTGTGGCTCTCGCCCTTGGCGTAGCCTGTGGTCTCGCCCCAGGCGAAATATAAGCCGTAGTCCTCGGCTTTAGAGGCACCGATATTCCATGATGCCCATAGCACGCCACCGGGGAGACTGAGGTCAACATACTCGCGGCCAGCAGAGTCCTTGCCCGAACTATCCTTCTTCACTATCACCTTGCACTCGGCCTTCACACCGCTGCCGTCGGTTGCCGAACAAGTGATGGTGGCTGTGCCATAGCCAATGGCGAGGATAAGGTATCCTCAAAACTTCACCACGCTCTCGATGCTACTCGACCATGTCACAG
>JAGHTV010000446.1 GCA_018065165.1 Candidatus Sodaliphilus fimicaballi
GATGTTTTAGGCCCCCTACGGGGAGAGCGGTATGGCTTCGCCATATCTTCTATACCCCCACCGCCGCTACGCTCGGCGGTGGGGGTTATCAACATAGCGGCTTGCCGCTATGTATATTGCCCTACGGGCAAGTCTGGGATTACCATAGCATGTCTCGTGTCGACAACTATAGCCGCCAGCTCACTCCATCCAGCTCGCTCTGCTCGGTTATCAACATAGCGGCTAGCCGCTATGTATATTGCCCTACGGGCAAGTCTGAGATTACCATAGCATGTCTCGTGTCGACAACTATAGCCGCCAGCTCACTCTCTCCAGCTCGCTTTGCTCGGTTATCAACATGGCGGCTAGCCGCTATCTATATTGCCCTCTGGGCAAGTCTGAGAAATGTCCATTATATACGCTATGGAAGAAATCATCTCTATAGATATAGACTTCCTGCTATTGTAACAACTACAGGTTTATTTCTTGTTTTTTGCCTTGACGAGGATGTGAGCCTTCGGCAGGAAGGTGATGGCATGAGCGCATGGTTTTATCTGGTAGCTTGCTTATGGGTAAAACTTGCGCTCATGCCGTCAGAGGCGATAGCCTCCATCCTCGTCAAGGGGTTTTTATTGGTTTTTGTTATTTTTTTCGTTAGAAAACAGCGACTACCCCCGCCTTTTTTTAGACTGAGCCCAAAAAAACAAGGCTCCACAACAATCGTGTGGAGCCTGTATCTTTTTAAGCTTACAATCAGGACTTAGCCCTGCTGTGGCTGTTGTTGCTGCTCTTGCTGACGGGGAGCACCCAGCAGTTCAAAGTTGTCAACATAAATCTCGGTGACATAACGCTTGATTTGGTTATTGTCTTCCCAAGCACGAGTACGGAGCTTACCCTCGATGTAAAGTTGAGTGCCTTTCTTTATATAGTTAGCAGCCACCTCGGCATTGCGTCCCCACATCACGATGTTGTGCCACTCGGTGCGCTCAGGCACTTGTGTGCCATTGGCAGCGGTGTAGCCACGGTCGGTGGTAGCAAGAGGGAACGAAACTACGGTTTGGCCCTGCGAGGGGTAGCGAACGTCGGGATCCTTGCCCGCACGTCCTAGTAAGATAACTTTGTTAATCGACATAGTATTTTATTGTTTTTAATTGTGTCAATAACTATAGAGCAAACCTCGTGCCAACCGTCATACTACCTGACACGGTAGAATAGTCGTCAGTCCTCCTTGTAAGAGATGAAATTCTCAAAGAAGAGGCGCGCCTGCTCGTGTGTGACACCCTCGCGCAAGATGGCGAAGACGGTGTCGGCACCAGCAATGGTGCCCAGGATCTCGTCGCTATGACTCATGTCGATGTCATAAGCAAGACCTGTTGCATAACCATTACGAGTCTTGATCACAGCAAAGTTGCCCGAGAATTCAATAGAAGTGGGACCAGCGTGAGAGGCCACCGACGATGTGGTTTGACCATGTTCGAGCATCTTGTTGTGCACCTCGTTGCTGTCGGGTATCATATACATGTAAGTACCCTTGTCGGTCGCGACCTTAGTGGCACGCAACGTTTTCAAGTCACGCGATAATGTTGCTTGAGTAACCTCAATGCCTCGGTTTTCAAGCATCTTGCACAGTTCTCCCTGACTAGCTATGCAATTGTTATTTATCAGCTCTAATATTATTTGAGCTCTGTTTCTTTTCTTTTTCACAACCCTTTCAATTTTTATTCTTTACACAATCCTTGGAACACACCTATATAAGGCTATACATGAGGTTTATAAATTACGTTAACACTCTACCGTATGCGGTAGACCTTTGTTACAAACATTACAATATGCATCTTTCAGGACACTATCAAACAACTACTTTGCAGCTACGCTATTCAATAGTAGTCCCATAAAGCTTTCAGCAAGTAATTAGGTTACAAAATTAAACCATTTGCGCTTACGTTGCAAAAAAATCGCCTATTTTTTTCACATTTTTTCAACTTTATCATTCTAATGCAAAAAAATATAGGACGAAAGCCAATATTTATGCGTTTCGGTAGGGGTGTTCACGCTTGCTGCAACAGGGCAACATATGGCTCCACCCACCGTGCATTGTGAACACGCAACACTAGTCACAAACTGGTATAAAAAACAAAAACCGACGACTTATTTCTAAATCATCGGTTTTCAGTGACCCCGGTGGGACTCGAACCCACGACCCATTGATTAAGAGTCAATTGCTCTATCAGCTGAGCTACGGAGTCATGCGTCATTTCGCATTTGTGATTGCAAAGGTACTGCTTTTTTTGAACTAACAAGCAAAAACGACAAAAAAATGAGATTTTTTCGCGATTTTTTTATTTTTGAGCTTCCTCTCGCGCGCGCGAACAATATAATATACATAACACAGGAAATTTGCGCCATCGCAACTCATTTCTTGCTCATTTGCAACTAAAGTTGTACCTTTGTAAATCATAAACAAATTCATATTGCTATGTTAAAAGAGAACACGATTAAGTTATACGAGAAAAGCTTTATCGACAACTGGGAGTTGCCCGCCATAAGCGACTATAACGAGAAAACCACCCTCACCTATGGAGAATTTGCTCGCAACATTGCTCGCATGCATCTGCTGTATGAGCAATGCGGCATCAAGCAGGGCGACAAGATTGCCCTCATAGGCAAGAACACCCCCAACTGGGTGATCGTGTTCATCAGCACCATCACTTATGGAGCCGTAATCGTACCCATCTTGCAAGACTTCAACCCCAACGATGCCCAGCACATCATCAATCACAGCGAGGCCAAGTTGCTGTTTGCTAGCAAGAGCATTTGGGACACACTCGACTTTGACCAGCTGCTCAACATACGCGCCGCCATCTCGCTCGACGATCGCAAGATACTTGCCGAGAAGGCCGATGAGAATGTGAGCAAGCACCTGTATAACCTCACCCGCTCGTTCAACCGCAAGTACAAGAGCGGTTTCTATCGCAACGACATTCGCTACCCCGACATCGCCGGCGACCAGCTCATGGAAATCAACTACACATCGGGCACCACCGGCTTCAGTAAGGGTGTAATGATTACAGGCAACAACATTTGCGGCAACCTCGTGTATGGCATGAACTCAGGCTTGTGCCATCAAGGGTCACGCCACCTGTCATTCTTGCCACTGGCTCACGCCTATGGTTGTGCATTTGACATGCTATGCCCGCTTGCAGCTGGATCACACATCACACTGCTGGGCCGCATCCCCTCACCCAAGATTCTGGTCAAGGCAATGAACGAGATAAAGCCCAACCTGGTAATTTGCGTACCACTGGTGCTTGAGAAGATATATAGCAAGATGATTGTGCCCATGATAAGCAAGGGCATGCTGCGCTGGGCTCTGGCAGTGCCATTCCTCGACAACAAGATTTATGCACAAATACGCAAAAAACTTATCGAGGCCTTTGGCGGCGAGTTTGAAGAGGTAATCGTGGGCGGTGCCGCATTCAATGCCGAGGTCGAGGACTTCCTGTACAAGATCAAGTTCCCCTTCACCGTGGGCTATGGCATGACCGAGTGTGCTCCACTGGTGAGCCACACCCCCTGGCGTGAGTTTGTACCCCACAGTGCAGGACATGTGCTGCCTGGCATCATGGAGTGCAAGATCATAAGCGACGACCCCGAGAACATTCCCGGTGAGATATGCGTGCGTGGCGAGAACGCCATGATGGGCTACTTCCACAACGAGGAGGCTACCAAGAATGTCATCGACGAGGACGGCTGGTTGCACACTGGCGACATGGGTACACTGAGCGCCGATGGCACAGTATTCATTCGCGGTCGCCTCAAGACCATGCTCCTGAGCAGCAACGGACAGAACATCTACCCCGAGGAGATTGAAGCAAAGCTCAACAACATGCTCTATGTGAACGAGAGCCTCGTAATAGAACGCGAAGGCAAGCTCATAGCGCTCGTTTATCCCGACTACGAGTCAATGGATCAGCTGGGCGTTACACCCGAGCAACTGCCCGAGCAGATGGAGAAAATACGCGGCGAGCTTAACAAACTCGTTGCTCCCTATGAGCGTATTGCAAAAATCCAACTCATCGCCAACGAATTTGAGAAGACTCCCAAGAAGAGCATCAAGCGTTATTTGTACACCAATTGATGCCAAAAATGCAAGAAAAATATGTTTTTGAACATATAGAGTCTCTTTATAACACAATTTAACATTTCAGATATACTCCAAAATTTCCTTAATTATTTCGCTTTATATCAGTTAGTTAATTTGTATTTATAGACAATTTTGCACCAAAATTGGTATTTTTCTCAAATTTTGCAATGAAAAAAAAGGCAAAAAAAAATTTGCATATAAAAAATTTGACTTAAATTTGCACAGTTTTTCAAACAGACAATATTGTTTTATTATTTAAATTTTTAAGAAATGAAGAAGTTAGTTTTATTACTTGCTGTTGTATTTGGTGTATCTTTCGTATCTTGCAACCAAGCTGAGCAGGCTGCTGAGTCTGTAGACAGCGCTGCTGTTGAGGTTGTTGATAGCGCTGCTGCTGCTGTTGATAGCGTAGCTGATTCAGCTGCTGCTGTTGTTGATAGCGCTGCTGCTGTTGTTGAAGAGGCTGCTAAGTAATTTGGCATCCCTGCACAAGCAGAGACATCAAAAACAACAAACGAAGAGTTTGGAGCTGTTCGCCCGCAAGGGTTTGAACAGCTTTTTTCTTTTATAGCCCAGCCTGTACTAGGCTTTCTAGGTTTTCTAGGCCATCTAGGCCGTCTAGGTTCTCTAGATGTTCTAGATTATCTAGAAATTCTAGGGATTATAGGGATTCTAGAATCTCCAGAGAGTATAGGCTATTAAATCTATCACGGCAATCTTTCCCACTATAACAAAACAAGCTCCACCCTAAGGGCGGAGCTTGTTTTATATATAAGACTGTTTATATTACAGTTCCATGCTTTGGGGATCGAGGTTCTTGCTCTCGATATCCTTGAAGTAGCGATATGTGCTCACCTTGAGTTCCATTACAGCATTCTCGTCGGCAATGATGACAGCCTTGCGGTGCATTTGCAGTGCGCTAAGTGTACACATGTGTGATACGCCACCTTCAACAGCAGCTTGCAATGCGCGAGCCTTGTTGTAACCATTAACGATAATCATGACGCTCTTGGCAGCCATTACAGTGCCTACGCCCACTGTGAGTGCAGTCTTGGGCACCTTGTTAACGTCGTTGTCAAAGAAACGGCTGTTGGCGATGATTGTATCTTGTGTAAGAGTCTTCTGGCGAGTGAGCGATGTGAGTGATGACATGGGCTCGTTGAAAGCGATGTGTCCGTCGGGACCTACGCCACCCATAAACAGGTCGATACCACCAGCGGCAGCAATGCGAGCCTCATAGTCGGCACATTCCTTCTCCAGATCCTCGGCGTTGCCGTTGAGAATGTTTACATTCTCGGGCTTGATGTCGATGTGTGAGAAGAAGTTGTTCCACATGAATGAGTGGTAGCTCTCGGGGTGCTCCTCGGGCAGACCACAGTACTCGTCCATATTGAATGTAATCACATTCTTGAACGATACCTTACCTGCCTTGTTGAGCTCGATAAGCTTCTTGTACATGCCCAGGGGTGAACTGCCAGTGGGGCAACCCAGTACGAAGGGCTTCTCGGGTGTGGGATTAGCTGCATTAATGCGTGATGCTACATAGCGTGCTGCCCATTCACTTACCTGCTCGTAATTAGGTTCAATAATAAGTCTCATAGTCTATATCCGTTTTAAAGTTTTTATTTTTGTATCAGAGTATTTCTACACTGCAAAGTTACTCATTAATCCACATTTTTCAAACTATTTATTGCGCTTTCTTTTTCTTATAGAAAAAGTTTTGCTCGCTCACTGGTTACAAAAGGCACAAAGTTGCCCTCTTTTATAGTTAAAGTGGCATAATACAACGATTTTACTCTCTTACCACTTCCTACTTAGTCAAATAATTAGTAAATTTGCAGTGTAAAAGCACCACAAAGTGCTTTTGACAGCATACAGGGTGTGTTCACAAGTTGTGAATGCACGTTGTTACGTGCCCTAGATGCTACGATATATGATTGTTGAATTTTAATTTAACTACATTACTATGGAAGAAAATAAACGTCCATTAATTCTCGTGAGCAACGATGACGGCGCCGAGTGGCCCGGTATCAGAGCCCTCACGCGCATAGCACGCACCATGGGTGACGTGGTGGTTGTTGCGCCCACACAGCACCAGAGTGGCAAGTCAAGCGCCATCACCATCATCAATCCATTGCGTTCAACACTTGTCGAGAAACACCACGACCTTATTAAATATGCCGTTCATGGCACTCCCGTTGACTGCGTTAAGATTGCGATGAACGCATTGCTCGACGGTCGCAAGCCCGACCTTATTCTCTCAGGCATCAACCATGGTCCCAACATGGGCCTGAGCACTACATATAGCGGAACAGTGGGTGTGGTACTCGAGGGTGCCATCCATCACATTCCCAGCGTGGCCTTCTCAATCGACGACAACAATCCCAAGGGTAGCCTGCTTTATTGTCTGCCCTATGTTGAGAAGATGATCAAGCAAGTGCTCGAGAAAGGTCTGCCCGACGGCGTATGCCTCAATGTCAACTTCCCCAAGGGAGCAATCAAGGGCATCAAGGCTACAACCACAGCCATGGGTTACTGGACAGCCGAGTATGACCACCGCGTTGATCCTGCCGGCCGCGACTACTACTGGCTGCAAGGCGAGTATGTGAGCGAAGACCCCAACGACGACACAACCGACCACTACTGGCTGCAGCGCGGCTATGCAACTGCCACACCATGCCATGTAGACATGACCGAGCACAAGGCCCTTGCCCATGTTGCCAATCTGGTAGACTTCTAAACGAGCCACCATCATAACGATAACAAAAAAACTACTATACGATATGGAAAGAAAAGTAAGAGTGCGTTTTGCACCATCACCCACAGGTCCACTCCACATAGGTGGTGTGCGCACAGCATTATACAACTACCTCTTTGCCCGCCAGAACGGCGGTACAATGATACTGCGCATCGAGGATACCGACTCAACACGCTTTGTTCCCGGTGCCGAGGCCTACATCAACGAGGCCCTGCAATGGCTGGGTATAGGCATTGACGAGGGCGTGCGCGAGGGTGGCCAGTATGGTCCCTACAAGCAGAGCGAGCGTCGCGACATCTACCGCCACTACGTTAAGCAACTGCTCGACGCTGGCAAGGCTTACTACGCATTTGACACCCCCGAGGAGCTCGATGCTAAGCGTGCCGAGGTACAAAACTTCCAATACGACGCATCGACCCGCCTGGGCATGCGCAACTCACTGAGCCTTCCTGCTGAGGAGGTTAAGGCTCTCATCGACGGCGGTCACAAGTATGTGGTTCGCATCAAGATTGAGCCTAACCGCGAGGTGCTGGTCAACGACCTCATTCGTGGCGAGGTACGCATCAACTCAAGCGTGCTCGACGACAAGGTGCTCTACAAGAGTGCCGACGACCTTCCCACCTACCACCTGGCCAACATCGTTGACGACCACCTGATGGAGGTAAGTCATGTGATTCGCGGCGAGGAGTGGCTGCCCAGCGCACCGCTGCATGTACTGCTGTACGAGGCATTTGGCTGGACCGACACTATGCCCCAGTGGGTACACCTGCCCCTGCTGCTCAAGCCCGACGGTAAGGGCAAGCTGAGCAAGCGCGACGGCGACCGCCTGGGCTTCCCCGTGTTCCCCCTCGAGTGGCACGACCCCAAGAGCGGCGAGACCTCAAGCGGATACCGCGAGGCTGGTTATCTCAACAAGGCAGTCATCAACTTCCTGGCTTTGCTGGGCTGGAACCCCGGTGACGACCGCGAGATGTTCAGCATGGACGAGCTCATCAAGGAGTTCTCATTTGAGCACTGCTCTAAGAAAGGTGCCAAGTTTGACTACGAGAAAGGCAAGTGGTTCAACCACGAGTACCTTGCTGCCATGCCCGACGACGAGTTGGCCGAGCTGTTCAAGCCCGTACTGGCCAGCAACGGCGTTGACGCAACTGCATTTGCCCCCGAGTATATCGCTAAGGCTGTAGGTCTGGTCAAGAACCGCTGCAACTTCGTCAAGGACTTGTGGGCTAACTGTGCGTTCTTCTTCAAGGCTCCCGAGGCTTATGCCGAGAAGGACATCAAGAAGCGCTGGAAAGAGGGTACTGACAAGCTCATGAACGAACTCATCGCTGTGCTCGAGGGCATGGACGACTGGAGTGCCGAGGCTAGCGAGCCTGTAGTGCTCGACTGGATCAAGGCTCACGAGTATCACATGGGCAATGTGATGAACGCCTTCCGCCTCACCGTTGTGGGCGAGTGCAAGGGTCCCCACATGTTCCTCATCACCGAGTTGCTGGGCAAGGACGAAACCATTGCCCGCATCAAGCGTGGTATTGAAAACATCCACCCCGTTGAGGCTTAACCCATGCTTCGACGACTGGTAAGCATATTATCTCTCGTGTGTGCGGTGCTGCTGAGTGCCGCACACGCCCAGGAGGTAGCCTGGAGCGTGGACATGAACGCTACCGTCCAGAATCGTGAGGGCGGCGACGAGCAGTGCCCCGACCAGACCTTCCTCTTCACCCGCCTCACGCCACAAGTGGGACTGTCGCTCGACGGCGGCACACACAAGGTGATGGGCGGAGTGTCGTGGTATCAACCCATGACCAACGACTGCAAGGGTTACAAAGTAATTCCTGTGGTCTACTACAAGTATGAGAAAGGGCCATGGACGGCTTCACTGGGCATGCTGCCCCGCACCATGAAGGTGCCCACACTGCTGTGGAGCGACTCGCTCAACTTCGTCACACCCACGGTGCGTGGCGTGGATGTCGAGTACAAGACACAGCGTGGAGCATCTCGCTTCATGCTCGACTGGCGACAGATGCAGAGCGACACCCGTCGCGAGGCATTCAATGTGCTCTACAACGCCCACTATAACATCGCTGGTCCGCTAGGTATTGATGCCTGGGTAGCCTATAACCACCTGGCAAAGACCAAGACCAACAAGGAGGGTCAGTATGTCAACGACGACGTTACCCTGCTGCCCATGCTCACCCTTGACCTCACTCGCTATACCCCAGCCATGAAGGCATTGACAGTGAATGCTGGTGCTGCAGTGCAACTGCAACGTGCACGCGACGAGCATCGCTGGCACACCCCCTGCCGACTGATGGTAAGTGCCAATGCCCAATGGCGTTGGCTCGAGATTAACGAGGATTTCTCTATGGGCAAGGACGCATTCCCCCTATATGACCGTTACAGCAGCGAACTCAACCTGGGCGATCCCTACTATCGCCACAAACTGTACAGCCGCACCGATGTCAACGCCCACTTTGTCAGAAACGACTATGTAGACCTCTTTGCAGGACTCACATTTCATGCTACCGACAAGATTACGGGTTTCTGGCAAACGGTATCGTGCCGCTTCTACTTTGACCACAACATGTGGAAACGCCATCACAACAAGTAAACACACACACATCACCCTGTAAAGCCCGGCAAACATATTGCCATCCATGAATGCAAATGACATCAAACTCAAATAGCAATAAAAAACAATCCACAACAATGTCTGACAATACAACTCACACATCGGCACCACTAGTCTCTGTCATCGTTCCTGTCTACATGGTAGAGAGGTACATCGTGCAGTGTGCCGAGAGTTTATTCCGTCAAGACTATCCCAATGTAGAACTCATATTTGTTGACAACAACACCCCCGACCGCTCAATAGAGTTGCTCGAGGAACTGCTCAACGACAAGTATCCGCAATGCAAGGAATATACCCGCATAGTCAAACAGCAGAAACTGGGACTGGGATATGCTCGTGAAGCAGGACTGAGGGTGGCTGGTGGCGAGTACATCATACATGTGGACTCTGACGACTGGGTAGAGCCCAACTTCATCAGTGCAATGACGGCAAAGGCCATCGAGACCAACGCCGACATCGTCTATTGCAAATACTACAAGGAGTATGACGGAGGCAAGCCTGCCAAGGTAAGCAAGGAACCCGACATGACCGGTTGCACCGATGCAGAGTTTGTCTATGCCATACACAACAGCATCTTGCAGGCTTACAACTGGAACAAGCTGGAACGACGCTCGCTCTATGGCGATATTGACAAGTTCATCATTCCCATTACCAACATGAACGAGGATATCGTGTTCCAGAGTCAGATAGCTTATGGAGCAAAGGTCATCGTACACCTTCCCGAGCCTCTATACCACTACCGCCGCCGTCGCAAGGGAGCCATCACCAAGACCTCGTGGCGTGGCAGACGCATGAACTCGGCACAGGGAATGCTCTACTTCTACCGCCAGTTGCCCAAACGCGATAGCGTGCTTGAGTATTGTGAACAAGATGTGGTGATGCGCATGGCGTGGTATGCACTGAGCACCTTCCACTTCTCGTTCCTGCACAACAACCCCGATGTGATGAAATATCTGCTAGAGATGCAATATGTCAAAGGGCGTCGCGTGCCCATCTCCAAGCAACGCATCATGAAGGGTTATTGCACAATTTACAAGTGGCTACACCCGCAAGCTAAATAACAACTACAAAACGATTATAAGATGTTTGTGATTTCGTTACTCTCTCGATTGCCGCTACGCGTGCTGTATGCGTTTGCCAGTGTTCTGGCATTCGTAGCACACAGGGTGTTGAAGTACCGCCTGCGTGTGGTGCGTGGCAACATTGACCTGTGCTTTCCACACCTCAGCGTCGAGGAGCGAGAGGAAATCATAGGCAACTACTACAAGCATCTTGCCGACATCATCGTTGAGGCGGTGTGGTTTGGCGGTTGCAATCGCGAGCGACTGGCCAAGCAGCAGATGGTCACTGCGCTCAACCCCGAGGTGGTCAAGAAACTGAGTGACAATGGTCGCAGCATGGTAGTTTTGAGTAGCCATCATGGCAACTGGGAGTTGTCGGGCGGCATCGGAATATATTGCTCGGCACGCGGAGAATCGGCGTTCAAGGAGTATAACACGATTTATGTCTACAAGAAACTCACTAGCAAGGCATGGAACGAGTTTATGCACCGCAACCGCATAGCACCTCTCGACGCCCCCGAGCAGTTCCAGGGCTATATTGAAACCAACGAAGTATTGCGTCACGTAATAGCAAACCGCAACGAGCAGAAGTTTTACAACTTCATCACCGACCAGCGTCCTTACAGGACCGCTAAGGGTTCGGTACCCGTGACCTTCATGGGACAGCAATGCCAGTCGATGGCCGCGGCGGCCAACCTGGCCCTACACTATGGGTTCAACATCGTGTATCAACGCATGCGCTGGGTGAGCCGTGGGCACTACACCTACGAGTTCATCCCCATAGAGGTCAACGACTCAACTACGGCCCAAGACATAATGAATCGCTACTATGAGCTGCTCTCCCAAGACATTATGAGTCAGCCCGAACAGTATTTGTGGAGTCACAAGCGATTTTCATAAAACCAAGTTACTAAAAACATTCAAGCACTTACCCTTTATGGACATAGTAATTACATATGTTGATGGCAGCGACCCCTTGTGGCAAGCCGACTATGCCCGCTGCATAGGCAAGCAGGCACTCACCAAGCGCTATCGCGACTGGGGCACCCTGCCCTACCTGTTTCGCGGCATTGAGCAGTGCATGCCATTCATAGACAATGTGTTTCTGGTTGTAGCCCGCGACAGCCAGGTGCCCAAGTGGATCAACCGCGACGCAGTCAAGGTGGTCCTGCACGAGGACTTCATCCCTGCCGAGTTCCTGCCCACATTCAGTGCATCGGCCATCGAGATGTTCCTACACCTGATTAAGGGGCTTGATGAACAATACATCTATTTCAACGACGACTTCTACCCACTGTGCGAGAGTTCGGCTACCGACTTCTTCCGCGACGGCAAGGCAGCTGCCCACATGGCACATCACCTGTGCACCTTTGGCAACCTGTTTCGCCGTTTTGTACGTGGTTCCGACCGCATGGCACGCCGTGCTGCAGGCGTGAGCAAGTCGCTTAGCTACCTGCGTCCGCAACACTCTTGCCAGCCCATGCTGCGCAGCGTGTGTGCCGAGCTATATGACAATCACAAGGACGAGATTCACGCCTCGGTAACCCCGTTGCGCGAGCCACACAATTACAACCAGTACCTGTATACCGACTATGCCTACTTTACAGGGCACACCTTCAAGCAGCGCATTTCCAACAGGCACCTGTCACTCTCAGTGGCAACACCCGACAGCATACACGACTCTATCAACGGTTCGCCCAAGAAGTTTGTATGCATCAACGATGTACAGATGAGCGAGGACAAATACGAGCGACTGCACAAGGCCATGCACGACGCCTTCATGCAACGCTTCCCACACAAGTCACGCTTCGAGTTGTAACACCGCGTCATTGAAAGGGTGAGCACACAGTATTGCCCTCGTCATTGAAATGACGAGCACACTGCAGTTTAGTTATTGTTTTTCGTAAAAAATATGGTTTCCGTCATCATCCCCATATACAACACCCAGTCCACGCTGGCCCGCTGCATCGACAGCGTGCTGGCCCAGACTATGCCAGCCAGCGAGATAATCCTCGTTGACGACGGTTCGCCCGACGGTGCCGGAGCCATTGCCGACGACTATGCTCGCCGCTACCCCCACATCAAGGTGGTACACAAGACCAATGCCGGACTAGCCGAGGCACGACGCACTGGCATCAACACTGCCACACAGCCACTCATAATGCACCTCGACAGCGACGACACCCTGCCGCCCGACGCCATTGAGTTCCTATACAATAAACTCACCACCCTCGACCTGGACATAGCCTATGGATGCTACATGCGCATCCCCGATGTGGGCAAGCCTCACCCCCTACACCATAGGCGCGAGGGAGTGATGACGGGCGAGGAGTTTGTCGAGCTCAACATGTCGCTAGGTTCTCACAACTCATCGTGCTGCAACCTGAGCCGACGCGAGCTGTGGACAGACATCGTTTTTCCACCTGTCACGCCACGCATGCCCAGCGAGGACATTCTCATCAACATCAACATGGGCTTCAACATCAGGCGTGCCGGACAGTGGAACCATCCCACCTACTGCTATCACTACAACCCCAAGTCACTATCGATAGTGGGCAACCTGTGGACTCTTGACGGCTGCAAACGCTACTTCGCCTACCTGGAGCAAGTGCTCACCCAGCATGGCGTCATCGAGCAATACCGCCGCCACTTGCACATACTCAAAATCGACCGCCTGGCATTCTACATAGCCAGCCTCGACGGTGGCGACGAGTGGGTAAAGTCCATCATAGGCAACCATTCACACACCCACCTGCCACTCAAGACTCGCGTGCTGCAACTGCTGCTGCACTGCCCCCGAGTGTGCCGTGCATGCGTGGTGCTCAACCGTCGCATGAAACGCCTTTTTAGGCTGTAGCCCCACGCTTTTGAGTAATTATTGTGCTTTTATGCAAAATTTATGTGTTTAAGGTTGTTAATTGGGTAACTTTTTATTAACTTTGCTCACTGCACTTTTTATTTAGCAATGATTGCAGTACCATTAACATTGCTAGTTAGACTAATACTTCGTCATGAAAGTTGACTTAAGTTCAAAGATTAGGTTAGACCAGGTATCTGACCGATACTTCAATCCCAGCAGCGAAATCGAGTTGGCTTCGCTCACGAGATTTGAAAAGATTGCGACCCAAGTCGTAGAATCAAGCTCTAAAGCTGCAGCGACCGCTGCACGCGAGATAGCTCAAATCATCAATGAATGCGTTAAGGATAAGGGACGCTGTGTCATTGGCCTAGGGTCAGGACGCTGTGTGCTCGATGTATATGACGAACTCGTCAAACTCTACTTTGCCGACAAGGTAAGTTTTGCCAATGTCATCGCCTTCAACACCTGCGAGCTGGGACTGGGTGTGGTCGACAACAGCGAGACAAGCTGCCCGTTTAATCGCATCAACAAGCACTTGATAAGCAAGGTCGACATCGATCCCTGCAATGTGCACACCTTCAGCAACGAGGCTACTAAAGAGAATGTGCAGCAACTGTGCCATGCCTACGAGCAGGAGATTGCAGAGCAAGGCGGTCTCGACATCGCAATAAGCGAGATAACCAAGAACGGCTCACTGGCACTCAACGAGCCCGGCTCGGCCAGCAACTCTAGCTGCCGCCTGGTGCTCATGGGCAACAACGCTCGCGCCCACCTCGTTGAGGCTCTGCAAAACGAAAACATCCCTGGCACCGTTGTCACAC
>JAGHTV010000058.1 GCA_018065165.1 Candidatus Sodaliphilus fimicaballi
AGGTTTACCTCGTCGATGATATAGTTGTTGGGGATGCATGCCACCTTGTCGTCGGGCACGCGTTGAGCCACCCAGTGACGACCCTTTACCAGTGAGCACAGCCACGCCTCGTTGGGGTCGGCAATGCAGTAGGTGCGGCTGCCTATGTATCCTCGCTGCTCCACCAGTTGTCCCACGAGCTTCACACCCTCGCGTGCCGAGCGAGCCTTCTGTCCCACCAGTGTGCGCACTTCGTATAGCACGCCACCGTCGGTAAAGTCCTCGCGGTCCTCGCGTGAGATGCAGTTGTCGCTGGCACATGCCACGCCATACTCGTTGAGGAAGTGGTCGGCCACCTTGCTGCCCGGGAATTCAATCCACAGGTACTTGTTGTGCTCGCTGGTGCGTGGCACCACATACAGGTTGAGCATCTGCTCGCCGCCGTCGTCCTCGTTGTGAGCCATGAGTACCGAGCCGTCGGCAGTAGCGTTGCGTCCGGCAATCACACAAAAGCAGTTGAGTTCATTGTCCCATTGCTGTGCCATAGTGCTCATGGCAACCATTATAGTCGCGATACCAAGGAGTATTCTTTTCATAGTCTTGAGGTTTTATTATCACTCACAAAGGTACAATATTTTATCGATAATATAAACGTAAATGATGTTTTTCATTGCTACCAACAAAGATACTCTCCTTTTCACATCCTATAAAGATAAAGCCCTTGGTTGGTGTTTTAGACCCCCTGCGGGGAGAGCGGAATGGCTTCGCCTACATGTCTTATCCCCGCACTGCGCGAGCAATTCGCTCGCTTGTACGGGGTTATTAACATAGCGACAAGCGCTATGTGTATTGCCCTTCGGGCAAGTCTGAAATTACCACAGCAAGTGTCGTGTCGACATCGAATAACCGTTGCTCACTCCCTCTAACTTGCCGCTGGCAAGTTTCCACACTTTCCACACTTTCCACGCTTTCCACGCTTTCCACGGTTTCCACATTTTCCACATTTGTTATGAAAATATTGATGTTGCTCCGTTTGCCAAGCCCCCATGTTCCTATACAACAACAAAAATAGTATTAAATAGCATTGAGTGACATATCAACCTCACAAGTTATAAGTTTAAATAAATTGAAGAATATTGTCTAGTTGAAATATTTGTAAGAATGAAAAGTTTGCATTATCATTTGAAATCACTATCTTTGCACTCATTCAGCAATAGAAGCTGAAACTTCTTGCTGAAAGACATATTATAAGAAAGCGTTTTGCTTCGATCCTTTTGACGAAAACCGCCAATTTTCAAACAGATAATGGATTTTGAAGCAGTCATAAACGCCTTCGCTATGCTTGTATCTCCTTCTTCTGATTCAACGGAAGAATTGATATAGGTTATGGCGTGGGATGGACTGTTTAACATTATCTGTGGGCGTCTGGCGGTGCCTCGTTGAAAGTTAACGGAACATCACCACGCTTTTTTGCATATATGTGAAACTTTATTAATTTAATATTATAATTAATCTCATTACTGGTATGAAAAAATTAGTTTTTCTTTTTTCCTTGACACTAACACTTTTTTTTGTTAGTTGTACCGAATCAAAGGTACGTAATACTGCTACTGAACACATTAAAAAACAGATGAAAGATCCATCGTCTTTTAAAGCAGAAAATGTTGATGTAATATTAGACACTGTTCCTGTTTTCCTCAAAAAAGAAATACTGGCTACTGCTAAGGTTACCTTAGGATATGTTAATGATGTTGATAGATACAGCAAAAGAAGCAATCTGTGGGCAAAGGAAAAATCAGATGCGCAATCTAGTGCAGTTGCAAGTATGTTTTTATTGAAAGCTATGATTGATTCTGAAAACAAAAAAGAGAAAGAGGATTCTGATATTCAATATTTTGTTCTTATGAATGTTTCTGGCAAAAATTCATATGGAGGAGTTGTATCTTCAAAGTATATAGTTATAGTAAACAAGGATAAGACAGACGAAGTCTTAGGAGAATATCGAGTAGACGAAGATCTTTATGGATGTATCTATACAATATTATCTGTAGATGGTAAATCTTCAAGGATAAAAACAAATTCTTTTGGAAAAACAGAAAGGGAAGGTTTAAATAAAATTGAACAATTTGTTTTATGTGATGATTAACAATTTGACCCTGATAAACAGATTTTAGTGTATTAAAATCTTATCTACACGCAGAAGAATAGGTTTTCGAATATTGTTTACTTTTATTAGTAAAAAAAATCAACCTTATCTGTTGCAGCATAGAGCCGTTTAGGTACGATTGTCGTACTAAACCGCTATCTTTATAAATATGAAAAACCCAACGCTCGCTACAGAAATGAGGCGACCCATTGTAGTGTATTTGCCTAAATATAATTTTAGTCTTTGGGGTAGG
>JAGHTV010000426.1 GCA_018065165.1 Candidatus Sodaliphilus fimicaballi
CTCCTATAACGACTATTCAGGCTATACCGGCTATAAAAAGCTATCAAGGCTATAAAAAATCAAGAACAATAAAAACACAACAATATGGAACAAGACAACAACAAAGCTAAAGAGATGAGCCGTCGCAACCGCTCACTCCTGGCATCAATCGCAATCTTTGTAGTGATGCTGGCTGTAATTGCAATCATGGGACTCGTACTCATCACTCCGCCTTCCGAGACCACACAAGGTCAGGCCGACTGTGATGTAGTGCGCGTATCGGGTAAGGTTCCCGGACGCATCGTGAAATTCTATGTTCACGAGGGCGACATCGTGCACAAGGGCGACACACTGGTTAGCATCTACTCTTCAACACTCGACGCCAAACTCTATCAGGCAAAGTCGATGCAAGAAGCTGCAGCAGCTACCAGCATGAAGGCCGAGCACGGCACTCGCAGCGAACTCAAGACTGGCGCCTACAATGTATGGCAACAGGCCATCGCTGCCGAGACCATCACTCAAAAGACCTACCAACGCATGCAGAACCTGTATGAGCAAGGCGTAATCAGCGAGCAAAAGCGTGACGAGGCCCGTGCTGCCTATGAAAACGCTACAGCAGCAGTTAAGGCTGCCAAGTCACAATATGACATGGCCGTTAACGGTGCTCAGGCCGAGGACAAGATGGCTGCACGCAGCATGGAGAACGCTGCCCGTGGCGGTGTAATGGAGGTACAGTCAATGCTTGAGGACCAGTTCCTCGTGGCTCAATGCGATGGTGAGGTTAGCGAGATTTACCCCCACGAGGGCGAACTCGTAGCACTGGGTGCTCCCATCATCTCACTTAGCAAGCTCAACGACATGTGGGTATCTTTCAACGTGCGCGAAGAGATGCTGCGCGACCTGCCCGTGGGTAAGGAAATCAAGGTGGTAATTCCTGCTCTCGACAGCGAGAAGGAAGTTCCCATGAAGGTTTATTACGTGCGCGACCGTGGCAGCTATGCTGCTTGGAGTGCTACCAAGGCCTATGGCCAGTTTGACAGCAAGACCTTCGAGGTTAAGGCTCGTCCTGCAAGCAAGATCGAGAACTTGCGTCCCGGCATGTCAGTCATACTCAAGTAATGAAGTTAACTACTATAATATATAATTCCTTCAAGCGTAGCTGCTGGCAACTAGTGTCGCGCCGTGGCTTGAACTCCATGATGATAATCATTCCACTCATCGTGACGTTCTTCCTGCTCGACCTCATGGACCAGGGAGCCGTTGAGCACGTGCCCATAGCCATTGTCAACCTTGACAACTCGCCTATGTCGCGCCAGCTCGAACGCAACCTCAGCGCCATGCAAGGCGTTGACGTCACTGCACACTACGCATCGCATGGCGAGGCCATGATGGCTCTGCAACGTGGCGAGATTCTGGGATTCTTCTTTATCCCAGTCGACCTTGAAGAGCGCACACTCGAGGGCAATAATCCCAAGGTGAGCTACTACATCAACTACGCCTACTTCACACCGTCGTCATCGCAGTACAAGGGATTTAAAACAGTGAGTCTGCTGGCCAACGGTGCCATAGCCAAGACTATGCTCGATGCCACAGGACTGCTCAGCAGCAAGGACATTGCTTCGACTCTGCAGCCCATTCTCACTCACGTGCACGGCATCAACAACCCGTGGACCAACTATGCCTACTACCTGAACCTCTCGTTCATACCATGCTTCCTGGCGCTCATCATTATGCTCACCGCAGTTAGTACACTGGGTAATGAGCTCAAGTATGGCACCAGCCGCGAGTGGCTCAAGACCTCGGGAGGCTCGATAATGCTGGCCGTAACATCCAAGCTGCTGCCCCAGACTGCCGTATTTACCGCTGTTGGATGGTTCATACAGTTCATCATGTTCCGCGTCTATGGCATGCCGTTCAATGGCAACCCGTGGCACATGATATGGGCTATGGCACTACTGGTACCTGCATGCCAGGCATTTGCTCTGCTCATGTTCTGCATCACGCCCAACTATCGCTACGCGGCTACCCTGTGCACGCTGCTGGGTATGTTGTCGTTCTCGTTCTGCGGCTTCTCGTTGCCGGCCGAGACCATGTACCCCTGGATTGATGCCATAGGTTACATAATGCCCGTGCGCCACTTCTTCCTCATCAGCGTTGACCAGGCGCTCAACGGCATCGACCTGTATTACTCACGCATGCAGTACGCTATACTCATAGGCTACATCCTCTTGCCCATGCCACTATTGTTCCGCATCAAGAAGGAGTGTAACAACCCGCTATACTTACCATAATGAGAAAAGGTTTCAAAAACATATTGACTTGGCCTAAAAAGCTGTGCTACATTTGCGCCCACGAGCTCAAGCTCATATTCGGCGACGCCGGTGTTGTCATCTTCTTCGTGCTGGTAAGCATGGCCTACCCCATCGTATACTCGCTGGTGTATAACACCGAGATTCCACGTGACATCAGGGTTGTGGTTGTAGATGACGACCGCAGCCAGTCGAGCCGTGAGTTTGTGCGTGCCCTCGACGCTACGCCCGAGGTGGCCGTGGTGGGTTATTGTGCCAACATGGCCGAGGCTCGCCGTGCCATCAACGAGCACGAG
>JAGHTV010000288.1 GCA_018065165.1 Candidatus Sodaliphilus fimicaballi
ACTCAGCGGGGCGACCTCGCACGGATTTTATTGTTTCGTGCCAATTCGTGTTAAGTCATGGTTGGGAAATAAAGAAAGCGCTGGACATAGGAATGCCAGCGCTGTATCTTGTTGTATGTAACTTGTTTTATTGGCCAATGTAGACAGCACGAATAGGGTTGCCCGAACCGGGTGAATCTGAACCCATCTTGCACTTGTAGACATCATCATCCTTTTACCACAAGCCTGATTACACATGCTCAAAGTCGAGAATAGTGGGGTTAAAGCGTATGTTGGGCGAGGTAAACAGGTTGTCCATAGCACCTTGAGCAATGAGTTCGCTAGGAGTGCCTGTGAGCACCTCACGGTTGCGATTGATGAGCCACAACTCGTCGGCCAACATGAGCGACTGCGACATGTCGTGACTGCTCAACAGCACCGCCTTGCCATGGTCGTGAGCAAGGTTGCGTAGCAGTTGCATGGTCTCGATGCGACTTGCCACATCGAGGAACGCGGTGGGCTCATCGAGCACTATGACAGGAGTCTCCTGAGCCAGTGCACGAGCAATCATACACTTTTGTCGTTCGCCATCGCTAAGCGATGCAGTATAGCTGTGGGCCTTGTGAGTCATGCCCACGCTCTCTATAGCCTGAGCCACCACCTCGTGGTCTTGCTTGCTCAAGCGTCCCAAGAAGCCCGTGTGAGGCTGTCGGCCCATCTCTACGAGTTCGGTAACGGTGAGTCCACCAGCAGCAATACGCTCGGTAGAGACAAGTCCCATAAAGCGTGCACGCTGCATGAGCGACATCTCGTTGACATCGCGACCATCGTAGCACAGCGTTCCGCCTAGTGGTTGTGTGTCGCCAGTGATGGCACGTAGCAGGGTTGACTTGCCAGCTCCGTTCATACCCAGCAATGCTACCAGCGTGCCAGCCTTGAGGTCAAGGTTAAGGCCACTGAGCAGTGTCACAGTGTCGTTGCCACGCTTGTAACCCACAGCGAGGTCGTGAGTAGATATGAGTGCCTGTGCCATTAGTTGAAGTATTGTAT
>JAGHTV010000006.1 GCA_018065165.1 Candidatus Sodaliphilus fimicaballi
GATATTTAGTTACTCTGTTACCTTCGGCATAATAGAAATTTACCCATTCACGGCCTTCCTGCACCAGCGGTTGATAATCGGCTAGCTTTGTTTGTGCCTGAGTTGCAACTGCAGATAACAATGCAACTAATGTAAGTAATAACTTTTTCATAAGCATAATTAGTGTTTCTTTCGTCCCAAGGAAACCATTATATTAATAAATAAAGAAAGCGTGGGACGATGTCGTTGTCAATCAACCTAGAGGCATCGCCAAACGCCTTACCCAAAATTGAACAACCCACCCCCACGCCATAGCTTATAAAACATCCCGCTTGCACGGGGGTGGATATACAAGCATAGCGAAGGCGTTTCGAGTTGCCTCAATATCCTTTGGGTTGAAAATTGGCGATTTTCTAAGTTAGGAATTGAAGCGAAACGCTTTCAATGAAATATGTCATTCACTAAGTAGCCTCTGCTACTATATCTTGAATTGATGCAAAGGTAGTTATTTTATGGAAATTAACAAAGAAAACGACTGAATTTAAGTTTTGAATTTGTCAAAATGCATATAGAGTTGACACAATCATCTATGTTACAACAAAGCCTCGAGGCATTTGCCCCAAGGCTTCTTTATTATATAAGTGGTTAACCCGTTAACCCATTAACCCCTTATTACTCAGTGAACGCATTCCAGCCCTGGGCGCGTATCTCGAGCTCGGCGTCGTCGCGTGTTACCATGTAGGCTCCTAGCTCAGGCTTAGTGATGCGACCAATGAGTTTGGCGGTCTTCATCTGCTCAATCTTGTCGTGCTCGTGCAGAGGCACGGTGAAGAGCAGCTCATAGTCCTCACCGCCGTTCATGGCGGCAGTCACGAGGTTCATGTTAAGCTCCTCGGCCATGATAGCAGTCTGGTAGTCAATGGGGATGCGGTCCTCATATATGCGGCAACCCACGTTAGAGTCTTGGCAGATGTGGAGCAATTCGCTCGACAGACCGTCGCTCACATCCATCATGGCTGTGGGGTGGATACCCAGTTGAGCCATCTCGGCAATGACATCGCGTCGTGCCTCGGGCTTTAGCTGGCGCTCAATGATGTACTCCTTGCCGGCAAAGTCGGGCTGGAAGTCTTGTACGCCTCCACCAGCCTCGCGTTCACGCTCGAGCAGTTGCAGCCCCATGTAGGCTGCACCCAGGTCACCGCTCACGCACACCAGGTCGGTGTCGCGTGCTCCACTACGCAGCACTGTGTTGCCTTTCTTGGCTTCGCCCACGCAGGTGATGCTTATGATGAGACCTGTTACCGATGCACTGGTGTCGCCACCCACCAGGTCAACGCCATACTCCTCGCATGCAATGCGAATGCCGTCGTACAACTCGGTGATGTGCTCAATGGTAAAGCGTTTGCTTATACCCAGCGATACGGTAATCTGGCGAGGTACGCCGTTCATGGCATACACATCGCTGAAGTTGACCACTGCGGCCTTGTAGCCCAAGTGACGCAAAGGCACGTAGGTGAGGTCAAAGTGGATGCCCTCAAGCAGCAGGTCGGTGGTGATGAGAGCCTCGGTATCCTCTCCACTATAGTCAAGGATGGCACAATCGTCGCCTATGCCCAGCACCGAACTCTTGTGCTTGAGTTCAAAGTTCTTGGTAAGTTCCTTGATCAAGCCAAACTCGCCCAGTGTAGATATTTCAGTTTCGTTCATAACGTAATATAAAAGGAATATCTAGAAAGTCTAGAAACACTAGAAAGTCTAGTCTAGACTATTGTTTTAAATTAGAGTTCGTTGAACTGGTTGATGATTTCCTTCATCACAAATGTCATGATGGGCTCAGCCTTGGCAGCAGCTGCCTGAACCTCCTCGTGAGTTGCCTCCTCAACAACGCCCTCGGCACCAATATCGGTGATTACCGACATGCCGAACACCTCCATGTCGCCGTGGCGTGCCACGATAACCTCGGGAACGGTGCTCATGCCCACAGCGTCGCCGCCTATACGCCAGAAGTAGCGATACTCGGCAGGAGTCTCAAATGTGGGGCCTGATGTGCCCACGTAAACACCCTCAACTAGGCGAATGTCGTTGGCCTTGGCAATCTCGCGAGCCTTCTCAATGAGGCGAGGGCTGTAAGCGTCGACCATACCGGGGAAGCGGGGACCCAGCTCGTTGTAGTTCTTGCCACGCAAGGGATGCTCGGGGAAAACATTGATGTGGTCAGTGATAATCATGAGGTCGCCCACCTTGAAGTTGGGGTTCATGCCACCGGCAGCGTTCGATACAAACAGTGTCTTCACGCCCACGGCCTTCATCACGCGCACGGGGAAGGTTACCTCCTTCATTGAGTAGCCCTCGTAGAAGTGGAAACGACCTTGCATTGCCATGATGTACTTGCCACCCAGTGTGCCAAAGATGAGACGGCCCGAGTGACCCTCAACAGTCGAAACGGGGAAGTTGGGAATCTCTGAGTAAGGGATTGATACTTCTATATCTATGTGGTTAACGAGTTCGCCAAGTCCTGTACCCAGGATGATGGCAGTCTTAGGCATCTTGCCCACACGCTCAATAAGATATTGTGCAGTCTCGTTAATTCGTTCTAGCCAATTGATTTCTTGTACCATAATATATTGTATTTAAGTGATTGTCCAGTATTCTTTGGGATGTAAGGATGCCTGTATACTTCAGGCCTTGATAAGACGCACGAGTTCGCTGATGAAGTCGTGGTTGTCTTGCTCCAGGAAGCCCACCTTGATGGGGATGTAGTAGATGCTGTTACGCATTGTGGGTGGGTAGTAGGGGTTGTTCAATATACGCACCGAGTCTTTCTCGGTGGTAATGATAAACTTGCGGCGACCTGGCAGGCTCTCAAATATGTTAAAGATGTCGCTGAAGTCCTTGCGAGAGAAGTAGTGATGGTCGTCATAGTGCATCACCTTGACCAGTGCGTTGAATCGACGCAAGTACTTGACCAGTGGCTTGGCATTGGCAATGCCAGTCACACACAGTATGGTGTCCTCGGGTTGCAACCACATGAGCGATGTGATTTGCGGGTTGTTGATGGGGAACACGGGCTTGGGGTCGGCATAGCGAATGTTAGAGAAGAACAGCAATGTCGACGGGAATAGGTCAAGGCTAAGCTTGGTAGTGCGCAGTTCCAGCGAGTTGATGTCGCTAGGACACTTGGTGACCACTACAATTTCACTGTCAAGCATATATCGCATGGGCTCACGCAGTGTGCCCAGGGGCATCAGTTTGTCGTTATAGGGTGGGCGAGTGTAGTCAACCAGCACAATGTTCACCTTGGGTTTTACATAGCGGTGCTGGAATGCGTCGTCAAGCAAGAACAGGTCGATGTCGGGGTTGATGCGCATCATCTCCCTGATTCCCTTGCGGCGGTTCTCGCACACTGCCAGTGTGATCAGACCGTTGAACTTGTGGTAAATCTGGTAAGGTTCATCACCCAGGTCCTTGGGCGATAATGCGTTTGATGCCAGGATAAAGCCCTTGGTCATGCGCTTGTAGCCACGACTCAGCACGCCTATGTTGTACTGGCGACACAGGGCCTCGATGATGTACTCCACATGAGGTGTCTTGCCTGTACCACCCACTGTGATGTTGCCCACCGATACAACAGGAATGTCAAATTCCTCTCGCTTGAGTACGCCCCACTTGAAGCATGAGTTGCGCACCCACACGGCAGCACCATATATCCATGAAAACGGTGTAAGTATCGCATTCATGACGGTTTTGCGTTGTTGCTTGTTCAAGAGCTTGGTGAAGTCAATCATCGTTGTGCGTTAATTGCTTATTTCGTTAGTTTAGTAGTCTCGTTGATTACTTGATCACAGGTTTCTCCATGATGCACAGCACATGGTCACGACTCAACAGGCGGGTGATGTACTTGTGATACTCATAGAGCATGCCCATCTCGCCCTGGAGGCGTGCCTCATAGCGTGATACCATGTAGTCCTCGAGCATCTTCTCCCAGTTGCTCTTGGCTTGGGGATAATATTGAGTCTCATACTCGCCATCCTTGAGCTTAGCCTTGGTGGCTGCCCACTTGATGGCTGCATCAAGGTTGCCAAGCTCGTCGACAAGACCAATCTTCTTGGCTGTGATGCCATCCCACACGCGACCCTCGGCAATCACCTTGATAGAGTCTTGGGTCATATGGCGACCGTCGGCACAGTGCTTGGTAAACAGCTCGTAGCCCTGGTTAACCATGTTTTGCATAGCAGCCTGCTGTGCGGGGGTCATGCGGCGAACGCCCATGTCAGAGTTTTCGTTGGTCTTTACGGTGCATATGTTGATTCCCAACTTGTTTCCTCTCAACTCGTCAACGCAGGGAATGACACCAAAGATGCCAATGCTGCCAGTGATGGTTGTGGGCTCGGCAAAGATGCGGTCGGCGTTACATGAGATGTAGTAGCCACCCGATGCTGCATAGTCGCCCATCGATACTACAAATGGCTTGCCACTCTTCTTGAAGTCGTCGAGCGCCTTCCACATTTGCTCTGAACCAAATGCACTGCCACCAGGTGAGTTTACACGCAGTACTAGTGCCTTAACATCGTCGTCGTCGATGAGGTCGCGTACGGCATCGGCTATCTCTTCACTGTCAATGCCTTCTTCGTTGCTCATGGGTGACTGCTGACCATCAATCTCACCTACGGCATAGAGCACGGCAACTTTGTCGCCACTTGCATCCTTGCTGAAGTCGTCGGCAATGTCGGCAGGTGAAACCAGATTCAAGTCATCGTCCTTCTCAACCTTGGTCAGGGCCTTGAGACGATCTTCCATCTCGTTCTTGTAGCACAGTTTGTCTACGAGCTTGCACTTGACGAGGCTGTCGGCTGCTTGAGTCAGGGTAACGCCATCGGCCAGAGCGTTAAACGCTTCGGGGGTAATCTTGCGGTCAACGGCCATGCTGTCGACCATAGTTTTCCATATGTTACCCAAGTACACCTCGGTCTGCAAGCGATTAGCATCGCTCATTTCCTCGACCATGTAAGGCTCAACGGCACTCTTGAATGTGCCCACACGCACTACCTGCATCTCTACACCCAGCTTGTCGAGCAATTTCTTGGGATAGGGAACATTGCTTGAAAGGCCGTGAATGTCGACTGCGCCCACGGGGTTCAGGAACATGCTGTCGGCCACGCTGGCAATGTAGTAGTCGCCTTGGTTGTAGGCCTGATAGGCATAGGCATAGATAAACTTGCCACTGCTCTTGAAATCCTTGAGTGCGGCACGCAGGGTGTGCATTGTTGCAGGCGATGCGCCTACGCCTTCACACTCGATGTAGATGCCGTCGATATTCTTGTTTTCCTTAGCATTCTTGATTGCACTCAGCAGCGTGTTGAGACCCTCGCTATTGACATTGTTTCCTAGCAGCATGGCCATCATGTCCATGTCACTGCGAGTAGCACGGTCGGTAATCTCGCCTTTGAGGTCAAGGTGCAGTATTGAGTGCTCTGTAACCGAGGCGTTCTTGCTACTTTGAGCTGCGCTTATACCTATCATGGCAAAGCTCATGATAATTGAAGTTACAAAGAAAATTGTCAAAGCTATCCATACACCCACGAATGAACCGCAGACGATGAGCAAAAATTTCTTCATCATAATGCTAAGTATTTTTTTATTAAAAACTTAATAATCAATCGTTTATTATTGCGAGTGGGTTTTGGTGTTGCTGTGTGCCACTCAGTAACTTACAAAGTTAACTATAATTTTGCAATTGCCACCCTTTTTGCTCCTTTTTTTTATAAAAAAAGGGCGTAGCTCCATCGAGCCACGCCCTTGTAGTTATGGGTCAACTTGCAATTATCTTACAAGTGTCTTCTTGCCGTTAACGATGTTGATGCCTCGTTGTACCTCGCCCAGCTTGCGGCCCATGAGGTCGTAGATGCCTGTTGACTTGGTCATGGTTTCACCCTTCAGGTCGTTGATGCCTGTGGGAATGTCTTTGTACTCCATGATGGGAGCTACGCACATCGATACGCCCTCGTCGCTCTCCTTAACCCATGAGTATGTGCCGAGTCCATGGTAGTTGTCGTCCTCGTCCTCGAGCAGGTGATAAACTGTACCTGACTTGGCGTCGTTGGGGCGAGCCACGCACAAGATGTTGATGTTGTCATTGTTGCCTGTAACGTCGTTCATGCCGTCGATCACTACAAAGAACTCGTCCTCAACCTCAACGGGAGTATCAAACATGAACTTGGTGGGAAGAACATCGGTTGTGCTAACTTGCAGATCACCAGCCTTGAGTTCCTTCTTTGCGATAACCTCACCGGGCATGCCATTAGCATCGGGCACGTTAAGGGTAACGGTTACCTTGGTATCGGCGCTTTCGCTAGTCACATCGTCAAAGTAGATGGTAACACCCTTGACTGTAGCTGTGGTCATGGGCTTGCCATACTTCTCGGCAAACGACTCCATGCCCACCCAGTTAGTACCGGCATACATGCCATACCAGCCAAGGCCGATGCCGCCAATGCCTGCAATCTCGTCGGGAGTGATGTTCCATACCTCTTGCTCGCCACCAGCCTGGATGCCTTCAACGATGAAGTCGCGGTCGGTTCCGGCTGCGTTTTCTACTACGAGTTCCATGCCATACTTACCTTCTTCAGTGTAAGTTACAGTAGGATTCTGCTCGGTGCTTGTCTCTGTGTCGGTGCCTTCAAATTTCCACTTCCATGATGTGGGAGTGCCAGTTGAAGCGTCCTTGAATGTCATGGGAACATTAACGGGAACAAATGCATAAGCATAGGGTGAGTTGTAAGCGCCCTCGGGCATGCCTATGTGAGCCTTGGGTGCAGCAGGAGTAACCACTACATACTCGGTCTTTACAGCCTCTGAAGTCTCATTGCCTTTAGAAGCGACGAGCTTGATGGTGTACTTGCCAGCCTTGTTGAATGTCATGACGGGATTTTGCTCGGTGCTGGTGAGAGTCTCGGTACCCTCGGCAGTCCAGCTCCATGCAGTGGGATGACCCAGTGACTTGTCGCGGAAGTGAACCTGCTCACCCTCAAAGATGTTAATCTTAGCATCCTCGCTGCTTGCAGCCTGCATAACCTTGAAGCCGTCGATTGCCATGTTGTCGCCATATGTGCCTTCGTAGATGTACTCAAATGTACACTTGTGGCCGGCATACTTAGCAAGGTCGAAGCTGAACTTCTCCCAGCTGGGACCGGTGAATGCGTTGTCCTGAGCCCACTTGAATGCGCTGAACACTTCGTCTTGAGTGCCTGCAGTGAGGTCGTTAACGTAGAACTTGAGATCGGCAAGATACAACCATAC
>JAGHTV010000067.1 GCA_018065165.1 Candidatus Sodaliphilus fimicaballi
CCACCATACATGCCACAGGTTGAGCCGCGAGTGCTGCAAGCAATGATTCGCGAATTGCCACCAGGCTACCGAGCGATACTCAACATGTATGTCTTTGACGACTTCTCCCACAAGGAGATTAGCAAGGAACTGGGAATATCCATTTACACTTCGGCCTCCCAACTGTTGAGGGCCAAGAAAATACTGAAAGAGAAATTAACTAAATATATTAAACAACATGAGTAGCAATAGACACGACAAGTTTGAGCAAGACCTCAGAAAATGCCTCAACGGCTATGAGGAGATGCCTCCTGCAGGATTGTGGGAAGACATTGCCGGTGCCATTGCACAAGATGAGAAGGTGGCCGAGAAGAAGCGTCGCCGTCCCATCGTGGCATGGCTCAGTGCAATGGGCGTGGCAGCCAGCATCGCACTGTGTGTCATTGCGCTCAACAATGACGACAGCACACCCGGCGCTCCAGTACCGGTGATTGCCGAGACTGTTGACAAACCCCAGCCTGCCCAGCCATCGGAGGCCGAGACACAAGAACCCGCTACCGAGGTACCTGCAAGCACGCCAGCGGTGAAGTCACTGCTTGCCACTACCGAGCCCGTAGCACAAGCCGAGATCCCCGCAACTCCCAGCATCACCGAGCCCGGCACTGCTTCAACACAGCCATCAATCACAGAGCCTGCTCCAAGTAGCACTGAGACTATAGCAAGAAGGGAAGAACAGCCTACTGAGCAATCTCCCTCGCTCAAGGAGCATATAAGCACCTCACACAGCCTTAACAACCATGTCGCACAAGTCACCACGACAAGTTCAGGACGATGGTCGGCATCGGTCTATGGGTCAGGATTTGCCTCGGGCAAGAACGCTGTTGACTTCAGCTCTCCCGTAATCATTCCCAGCGGAATGTTTGCGGCCCCAATGCTGATGGGCGAGCAACGCAAGAAGATTCTTCACAACAAGGTTCCCATCACTGTGGGAGCAATGGCACGCTACAAGATTAGCGACCGCTGGAGCCTCGATGCAGGCGTAACATTTACTCATCAGGAATCTACCATCACCACCTCGCTGGGCGATGCTTTTAACACTTATGTCCAGACCCTGCGTTATGTAGGTATCCCAGTGGGTGCAAGCTACACCGTTTATCGCAACCGCTGGCTCGACGCCTATGCCACAGCACATCTGTCAATTGACAAGTGCGTACAGGCTCGCACTACCCGCATCTATGGCACCATTGAGCACCCTTGGGTCTATGGCGCAGGCATTGCTCCCGGTGTGCAAACCAACATCACCCCTAACCTGGGCATCTACCTTGAGCCCGGAGTTACTTACCACATGATTAAAAAGGGCGATATGCCCACAAGATATGACGACCGTCCCGTGGAATTTGACCTGCGTATGGGTCTGCGCTGGACATTTGACAATTGAAACAATAACTACTTAACATAAAGACTATGAAAGCTTTGAGACGCATATTTAATATCGCCAGCATAGCACTGGCCATGACCATCATCACCTCATCGTGCACGGAGGGATTACTTGGCAAAAATGACGATCCAAGCATCGATAATGATAAACAAATATTTGAGTGCTGTGGTACAGTTATGGGCAATAAGACTTATGGATATTTCGTTTATCCCGACAAGCACACAAGTCCCATCATAAGAAACATTTACATGGCACCAGGAACCGACTTGAAACCTATTTTCAACCCCTCTAATTTGGCAGACCTGGAAATCAACCCCAAACGACGTATACACATGATTTACAGATGTGAACCCGGTGGGCTTGAACCTATTTATAGCTATTCAAGCAAAATGGAATATGCTGCACATGATGCCGAGCTTATTAGTGCTGCAGCAATTTCCAGAGCTGAAGTAGGATATGACTCCTCGCTATTAGATCGAGTACTTACCCGATATCCCCTACTGCCGGCAACACGATTGATAGATGTATGGGGAGAAGCAGGTTTTATTACGTTCATTACATCCATAGATGCGACTAATGAAAAAAATGAAGGTATTTATGTCAACCTAATTATTGACGAAGAAAAAAGTACTGATGACACTCTCGCACTTATAGCGTATTGCACTCAACAACAAATTATCTACAAATCGGTTAGAAATCAGCTGTATTGTTCAATAGTCCTCACACCCTTAGCCGATAGGTACAAAGACAAAGAGGAAGTTAAGGTGCAAATCTATGGTCAGGACGGACTGCTAAAGACACTTGAACTTAAAGGTAGTGACTTTCTCTCCCCACTTGACTAAATCGCTAGAGAAAAAGTTTGCGTTAGCGTTTGTGTTAGCGTCAAAAAGCAGTACCTTTGCAGCACAAACCGGCAACTACGATGCACAAGATAATACAATTTCTCAAGGACTGGACCCTGCCAGCAGCCATAACCACAGGTACCGTGCTGTACCTTACCTTTGCCTACATACCGGCACTCGACGGCGCTGCTCGCTTCTTCAACCCCATCTTTGACACTATCTTCCCATTCTTCATGGCGATGATACTGTTTACCACATTTTGCCGTGTCGACTTCCACAAGATGCGTCCCACAGCGTGGCACTGGATCATCACCGTCATTCAAGTGCTGTTTGTTGCCGTTAACGCTGCTATAATCCTTGCCCTGAACCTTAAGGGCAACGACCTAGTGCTGGCCGAGAGCATACTGTGCTGCGTCATCGCTCCCGGAGCGGCTGCGGCTCCCGTGGTCACGGCCAAGTTGGGAGGCAACCTCGAGTCAATGACTACCTACACATTTGTGTCCAACTTCATCACTGCCCTCATGGTGCCCACAGTGTTTCCCGTCATCGACAAGGGTGTCGACATCTCGTTCGTGCAGGCATTCCTGGCCATCTTGTACAAGGTGTGCATGGTGCTCATTGTACCCATGGCTGGTGCCTACATCGTTAAGCACTACATGCACTCGCTGCACAGCAAAATCCTCTCTATAGAAGACCTCTCATTCTACATGTGGGGCATATCGCTGAGCATCGTCACAGGTTCAACGGTCAAGTACATTGCCCATGCAGGCACCACGGTGTCGTTTGTGCTCATTATCGCTGTCATCTCGCTGGTTATATGCCTGTTGCAGTTTGTAATAGGCCGTCGCGTGGGAGGTTTCTTCAAGTCCACAATCGAGTCGGGTCAAGGCTTGGGGCAAAAGAACACCGCCTTTGCCGTGTGGATAGCCTACACCTACCTCACACCACTGTGTGCGGTGGGTCCCGGATGCTACATCCTGTGGCAAAACGCCATCAACAGTCTTGAGATATACCACCACCGCAAGCATTCTAATGCGGGCAAAAATTGAGATTAGAGAGCCTTTTTATTTGGTGGTAAACAATTTATGTAGTATTTTTGCGTTATATTGCTAGGAGTAGTGTGTCGCGCACGCATGTGCGTGACCTCACTTGCAGCATTATTAACTACGATAACAAACATCTTATCACTATGATAAAAAAGATTTTTCTCACTCTAGCAGTGTTACTTCCCATCGTTTCGGTTGCTCAAAATGCCGTTGATTCGTGGCGTGTACATCCCTTCTTTGTGGGGGCACGCCTGCAAAACAACATCGACACCGGCGACAAGATTTACTACCTGTCGAGCAACAACCTGTACTGCTATGACAAGCAGACACAAGAAAACGAGACGCTCAACCAGACAAACTACTTGAGCGATGTGACTACTACCAACATCTACTATGACTACAGCCAGAAGATGCTGTTTGTTGCCTATGACAACGGCAATATGGATGTTATACTGGACAACGGTCGCATAGTGAACATGCCCGAGATGAGAGATGCCCAAATTACCGCAGCCAAGGTGGCCAACCACATCACATTTGACGGCAAGGTGGCCTATGTTGCCACAAACTACGGTTATGTCGTAATTGACGAGGGCAAGCTTGTGGTTAAGGAGTCGCGCATCTACAACAAGCCCGTAACATCAGTTGCACATGTGGGATCGTGGATTGTGCTGGCATCTGAGGGAAACATCTACACCGGTACCGACAATCATTACTACGAGACACTGGCCCAGTACAAGAATGTCGCTTCTTATCGCAGCAGGGCAAGCATCTTCCCCATTGACAACACACACTTCTTCTTGAACTCTGACAAGGGTCTTGAAGTTTACACCATCAACGACGAGGGCGGCATTACAAGAACCAGCATCACAACCGACCAGGCAGCAATCATACAACCCACCAAGACAGGTTATATCGCAAGCCTGCTCAACCAGAACGCCTACATCACTACCGATGCAACCGGCAACAACCCCGAGCGAGTGGCAACCGACGAGCAAGAACTCGTGACAAGCTCAAGCGATGGCACGCTGTGGGGATTGAACAGTTTTGGCCTGCACAAGGTGGGCGACGCAGTAAACTACTTCCGCCCCAACGCCATCGGCATTGAGACCGTCGCCTTCTGGACCGCCTACAACCAAGGCGAGAAGAAACTGTATTTGTCAAGTACCTGTGATAATGCAGTGCTTACATCTACACTTGAGGATGCTAAAACCGAGATTTGGACATACGATGGAAACACCTGGGAAGATGTTACTCCTCCCGATGTGCCTCTTTCTACTACATTCCAGGGAAACTACTGTCCTGTTTTCGTGCCAGGATCAAAGTGCGAATATCTATTCAGCACCTCCCGAGCTGGTATATGCCATGTTCGCGACGGCAAGATTGTAAATGTTTACCACTTTGACAACATGCCACGAGGCACTAAATACATGGCTACCCTTGGCATTGACAATGGAGGAAACTTGTATGCTGTACAATCTAGTTCAACAAATGATTGTCCTGTAATGATTCTTCCTAAAGCGAAACTGGACAATCCCGCATCAGTAAAGACTGAAGACTGGATTACACCTACAGTGCCTGACATCAAAGTGGGATCGTTCAAACGCTCGTCATTAGCCATATCTAAGAAGGGCGACATTAAGGTCTTCACCGCAGGTGACCACCATAACCCAATCGTATTCTGGGACGACAAAGGTAATATCAAGAACCTTAAGCCTACTGCTCGATCATTTGTTGAACTCTATGATCAAGATGGCATAAAATTCACTTGGACTAACATCTTCTGCCTCGCAGCCGACAATAAGGGCGACGTGTGGATGGGAACAGACCTGGGTGTAGTATCGTTCAACCCTGCCAACGCGTTTGCCGCCGACTTCCGCATCAACCACATCAAGGTGCCCCGCAACGACGGAACCAACCTGGCCGACTATCTGCTCGATGGCTTGCAGGTTAACTGCATCACCGTTGACGAGGCTAACCGTAAGTGGATAGGAACAAACTCAGAGGGATTGTTCCTCGTGAGCGAGGATGGTACCCAAATCCTCAAGAAATTCAATATAACAAACAGCCCCATTCCCTCAAACGCTATCTACAGCATATGCTGCGACCCCAACAGCAACTCGGTGTATGTAATGACCAGCAAGGGTATGGTAGAATACTTCTCTGACACAACACCTGGTAGCGACGACTACAGCCATGTGTATGTATATCCCAACCCTGTGCGTCCCGAGAATACCGGCCTGGTAACCATTGCTGGACTCATGGAGAACTCACTGGTAAAGATCGCCGATAGTGCAGGCAATGTAATCAAGCAACTCAAGAGCGTGGGCGGCCTGTGCACATGGGATTGCTGCAACGAGGCAGGCGACCGTGTGGCTACTGGCGTATACTATGTGCTCGCATCGCAACACGAGGGCGACTCGGGACATAGCGTAGTAAGCAAGTTTGTTGTTATCAAATAATATACTCGACATCTCACTTTAAGTCATGATAAAGAAACTCCTCATCTTAATCGCACTGCTCATACCTGCTGTAGCCCTGGCACAGTATGGTAGCGGCAGCTGGAAGGTTCACCCCAATTTTGTTGCCTCAAGATTGCAAAACAATGTTGACACAGGCGACAAGGTGTATTATCTGGTAAGCAATTGCCTTTACTGCTATGACAAGGCAACCAAGACCAACGAAGTCTTGAACAACAGCAACAAGCTCACCGATGTGACAATCACTAATATGTACTACAACGACAGCAAGAACTACTTGCTGCTCACCTATGACAACTCTAACATTGACATCATCTTGAGCGACGGCCGTGTTGTGAACATACCCGAGATTAAGGATGCCGTATTAAGCCAGTCTAAAGCAATCAACCATGTCACCTTCAACGGCAACAATGCCTATGTGGCAACCGACTTTGGATATGTGGTTATCGACGGCAACAAGTTTGTGATGACCGAGAGCCGCTTGTGGGGCATCAAAGTGCTATCTGCAGCCAAGGTGGGGCAAAACCTGATGTTCAGCTACATGTCGGGCATATACCTGTGCAACGAGAATGCGATACACGAGACATTAGCCGACTTCCGCAATTCTACCATTTGGCGTCACGACATGACATTCCATCCCATTGACGACAGTCACTTCTTCATCAATGTGAGAGACTCTCTCGAGGTTGTGACTATACAGAGCAATGGTTCATTGACAAGCAAGACAATTGCACACGGCGATGTTACAAGCATACAGCGCACTCCCACCGGCTTCATTGCCAACATGCCCAAAAACAACTGCTACCTCACAACCGATGAGCACGGCGACAACCCCACAACAGTAGCTTGTGACAACGAACTCATGAGCTGTAACCCCAATGGCGATGGCACAATGTGGGCACTGAGCGGCAAGGGCGTATATCCTGCTAACGAAAGCGGCAAAGCCGACCTGCCCGATGGCATAGGCATCCAGACATCGGCCTTCTGGACAACCTACAATCCTGGCGATAACAAGATATACTTGGCCAGCACCACCGACAATGCCTTGCTCACCAGCGCCAACATTGGTGCTAAGACTGAGATTTGGACCTACGACGGAAAGGTGTGGCAAGATGTTACTCCTCCTGATGTGCCACTGTATAGCGGGGGCAAAGATACATATCAAGGCAACTACTGGCTTGACTTTGTGGGGGGCGCCAAGTCAGAATATGTGTGTGCTACTCGCGCTGCTGGTGTCATGCATGTGGTCGACGGCAAGATTGTGGGCAACTATTACTATACCAACACCCCGCTCAACGACAAGTACAAACCCGCTACTGCTATCGATAGCGAGGGCAACCTGTGGCTGGCACAGTCTTACAAGACCAGTGGCAAAGCTGTTGCCATGCTTCCCCGCAACAAGTTTGCAAGTCCTGCAGGCCAAGCCTCAATAGACGACTGGTATGCTCCCAATGTGCCCAACATGGATGTAAACTCGTTTAAGCGTTCTTCGTTTGTCATCTCTAAGAAAGGTGACATCAAGTTGTACTGCTCGGGCGACTATCAAAAGCAGGTGGTTTTCTGGGACAGCAAGGGAGACGCCACTAACCTGAACCCCGATAGCCGCTCTTACACACAGTTCAAGGACTATGAGGACAAGACCTTCCAGTGGAACAATGTAATGTGCCTCTTCCCTGCAGCCAATGGCGATGTGTGGATAGGCACCAATGCCGGCATAGCATCGTTTGACCCAACACAGGCATTTGGCAACGACTTCCGCGTCAATCACATCAAGGCCGTGCGTGACGACGGCACTGGCGAGGACTACCTGTGCGACGGATTGCAAATCAACTATATTACCGAGGATGACCAGCAACGCAAGTGGATAGGCACCAATACCGATGGCATATACATCGTGAGCCCCGACGGCAAGAAGGTGCTGTACCACTTCAACACCGAGAACAGCATCATGCAGTCTAACACCATCTACACCATTGCCTACAATCCCACGACAAGTTCGGCAATCATCGTAACCAGCAATGGCGTGGTTGAGTACTTCTGCGATGTTACCCCCTCGGGCGACAACTATGACAATGTGAAGGTCTATCCCAATCCCGTGCGTCCCGACTACACTGGCTATGTAACCATCTCGGGCCTCATGAGTAACTCTAGCGTAACCATTACCGACGCTAGCGGCAAGGTATACAAGCAACTCGTGAGCGAGGGTGGCTTGTGCTCATGGAACTGCTGCACCGAGGCCGGCGACCGCGTTCCTACTGGCACCTACACCGTAAATGCTGCTCCCAACGGCGACACACCTCTTAAACCCGTAGCAACATTCTTCGTAATTAAGTAACAATGATTATAACCGGTAGCATGGCAGCTGGCAGCGTGCGTTATTATGCAGCATGCATCAAGGCCGGCACAGTGGCTGTGGACACTGGTGAGCAACACCTGCCCCTGCGTCACAGTCATCACCGCTATGCCATTGCTGGTCCTAATGGCGTGCAGCAGCTTACCGTGCCCCTCATGGGAGAGACTAATGCCATGCCAGTACCCTTGCGTGATGTACGCATCAGCGAGCACGCTGCGTGGCGACGCCTGCACTGGGGAGCACTATTCTCGGCCTATGGCCGCACGCCCTACTTTGACTATGTTGCTGCCGACCTGGAGCCCGTGATAATGGGGTCACAGCAGTGGCTTCTCGACTATAACGAGCAGTTGCAACAGGTTATCGTCGACTTTATGGACCTGCCCATAAAGTTTGTGCATGCCTGCGATGTAGACTTGACCAACGCTACCGACCTGCGTCGCGCCCTGGGTGGCAAGAAGGCCGACACGCTACCCATCGACAATGTTCCCTACTACCAGGTGTGGCAAGAGCGTCATGGCTTTCTGCCAGGCTTGAGCATCCTGGACCTGATGATGAACATGGGCCGCGAAGGCATCTTCACACTACTTAAAATGACACAACAAAACCAACTATTATAATGGAAAGGAAAGACTTTGAGATAATGGCCCCTGTGGGCTCGTGGGAGTCGCTCACTGCCGCGTGGCAGGGTGGGGCCGACGCTATATACTTTGGCATCGAAGGGCTGAACATGCGCTCTCGCTCGAGCGTCAACTTCAGCATCAACGACCTGCACACCATAGCACAATGGTGCCACGAGCACGGCATGAAGAGTTATCTCACTGTAAACACCATCATCTACGACGGCGATGTCGACTACATGCACCGCATCATCGATGCAGCTAAGGAAGCTGGCGTGAGCGCTATCATTGCCAGCGACATGGCAGCCATACTCTATGCTCGCAGCATAGGCGTTGAGGTACACATCTCAACCCAGGTCAACGTGAGCAACAGCGAGGCACTCAAGTTCTATGCCGGCATGGCCGATGTCGTTGTACTGGCTCGCGAGCTCAATATGGACCAGGTGAAGAACATCCACAATGTGATTGAGCAAGAGAACGTGTGCGGTCCTCATGGCAAGCCCGTACGCATCGAGATGTTTTGCCACGGAGCACTGTGCATGGCCGTGTCGGGTAAGTGCTACATGAGTCTGCACGAGAGTGGCTACAGCGCCAATCGTGGTGCCTGCCGCCAGATATGCCGCCGCTCTTACACCGTTACCGACCGTGAGACTGGCAACCAGCTCGACATTGAGAACAAATACATAATGTCGCCCAAGGACCTCAAGACCATCCACTTCCTCAACAAGATGGTCGACGCTGGCGTGCGCGTGTTCAAGATTGAGGGTCGTGCCCGTGGTCCCGAGTATGTACGCACCGTGGTGAGCTGCTATCACGAGGCTCTCGAGAGTCTCATCGACGGCACCTACAGCGAGGAGAAGGTGGCCCAGTGGGACGAGCGACTCAAGATGGTGTTCAATCGCGGTTTCTGGGACGGATATTACCAGGGACAGCGTCTGGGCGAGTGGACTATGAAGTATGGCTCAAGTGCCACACGTGTCAAGGTGTATGCCGCCAAGGGCATTCGCTACTTTGGCAAGCTGGGCGTTGCCGAGTTCCTCGTTGAGGCTGGCGAAGTGTGTGTGGGCGACGAGATTGTAATCACAGGTCCCACAACAGGTGCAGTAATGACGACGGTTGAAGAGATTCGTGTCGACCTCAAGCCCGTAGAGAAGGCCGTGAAGGGCGAGCATTTCTCTATCAAGACCGATACCAAGATACGCCCCAGCGACAAGCTCTTCATCTGGCGTAAGACCAATTTGGAATAAGGGGGTAATAGGTTAATGGGGTAACTGGTTAATGGGTTAAAAGGTTAACTGGTTAAGGGGTTAATAGGTTAAATAATGGGTTAAGGGATTAAATCCTCTTTTAGTCATCTCGCGTCCTCTACCTTCCTCTATTACCCTCTGCAATCTTCTTTAAGAAAAAATACAGCGGCTAGATTATCTAGGATTTCTAGAAGATCTAGCCGCTTTTATCGTTATGTAAGCCTTGTGAGCTTTACTTCTTGTCGGGGTTGGCACTCTTGAGGATGCGGTTCCAGCGTATGCCCAGACCGCCCTTGTCCTTGTCAAACGAGATGAGGACAATCATGGGTGTACCCACGATGTGATCCTCGGGAACGAAGCCCCAGTAGCGTGAGTCGAGCGAGTTGTCGCGGTTGTCGCCCATCATCCAGTAGTAGTCCATCTTGAAGGTATAAGATGTTGCCTCCTTGTCGTTGATGTAGATCTTGCCGTCCTTGACTTCGAGTTTGTTGCCCTCGTAGTTCTTGATGCAACGCTCATACTTGGGCAGGTTGTCAAGTGTGAGCTTGAGGGTAGCACCCTTCTTGGGAATCCACAGCGAACCATAGTTGTTGTGTGTCCATCCATAGTCATAACCCACGGGGTAGGTGAGCATGCTGTCGTTGCTGCCCACGAGCATCTCGTCGGTCACACGCTCAACAGCGGTTACCCAGGGGTAAGACTTGAGTTTCTTGACCATCTCATAGGTGAGGGGCATCTCATAGAACTGACCATTGAAGCCGCGGTCGTCCTTGCTCACGCCCAGCTCGTCATACACCTGCTCGGTAATCACGGTGCCATCGGTAGTGACAATGTAGCGGAACTGGATGTTCTCGGGCTCGTCAAGGGGCTTGCCGTTGATGTAAACGATGCCATTCTTCATTGAGAACCACTCGCCGGGCAGACCCAGACAACGCTTCACATAGTTGTCGCGGCGGTCAACGGGACGGTAGATAATATCACCAAACACCTCACGATGATTCTTTACCACCTCACGGCCATTCTCGGCCACGAGAGTATAGTAGTCGGGGTTGGGGCAGTTAAGAGCCACAGTATCGCCAGCAGGGAAGTTGAAAACGACGATGTCGCCACGCTCCACGCTGCGCATACCCTTGAGGCGGTGATATTCGAGCTGTGGGTGCTCAATGTAAGACTTGCAGTTCAGTATGGGCAACACATTTTGAGCCAATGGGAAGTGAAGTGGTGTTTGGGGCACGCGGGGGCCATACACCATCTTGTTCACCCACAAGAAGTCGCCTGTGAGCAGGGTCTTCTCGAGCGAAGAAGAGGGAATCTGGTAGTTTTGGCCTACAAAGAGGAACAGGAAGTAAACCAGCACCAGTGCATACACAATGGCGTCAATCCAGCTGCACACGGTGCGTATAGCCTTATTTTTGATGGCCTTCCAGCAAGTGTAGGGTATAAACTGAGTCAGGTAAATGTCGGCCAGCAAGGGCAGTGCCAGCAGCACCCACCAGTTGCCTAGCCACGCAACCCAAGCCACAAATATTGCGGCCACGATGCAAAATCGCACCCAGCGCGTTCCCTTAACGCGGGCCAGACGCTCCTTGAGACCACCAGTTTGAGGATTATATTCGAGTTCGTTTTTGCTATTCTTGTCGCTCATATTCTATGTTTTATTTGTAATAATGTGCGAAATTACTGCTTTTTTACGAAAAACGAAAAACGAAAGACAAAAAACTTTTTCCCTCACGCAGATCTCGCAGAATATTTTTCAACTGACAGAACCGAGCCTATAGGCGAGCTCAATGGAGTGAGTAGCGGTTAGTGG
>JAGHTV010000298.1 GCA_018065165.1 Candidatus Sodaliphilus fimicaballi
ATCGTAGTGAGCCTTCACGTAGTACATTGCGGGGTATGAGTTGGGGGTGTTCGAATTGTCCAGGCTGATAAAGTCAAATACCTTGAAGCCTTCAATACGAGTTTCCTCGATTTCCTTAATCAAATCCTTTGTAAACTTGTATGCACTGCCGTCGGTTGTCTGATCAACCTTTGTGAAGCCTCCTTTATCGAGTTCTCCCGAGGGTAAGTATAAATCTTTATCGTGACCAATGTAACGGGCTGTGATGGGAGAGTATACGGTGTCGCCATTCTCGTTGATTATGCCACGATATACTGTATAGTAGTCGGGATCGTTAAGTACATAATCGTCTGCGTCAACGGTTTGACTGCTAGGAATCTTGTTCCAGTTAATTTCTGCACGGAAGTTGCCATGGTGGTCAGTGAACGCATTGATGGTTGAATTGTAAACGAGCTCGGCAGGACTGCCTGTGTATTGAGCATCACGGTCAACATTGCCATAAGTATTATCCCTATCATCTACAACTACAACAGTGAAGAACAGGTCGTCACCGAAAACTACGGGTTGGCTGAAGTCTGCAGATGAATTCTCATACTTGTTAGCCTTCTTGGTGAGGGGTTCATCAAAGCGAATGCTAAAGAAACCTTCGCTATCTTTGTTCTGCATTGCTTCGGCTTGAGTGATGCTTGCAACGACTTCGCTCGCGTTCTTATAGATGTAGTAGCGCTCTATGTGATTGTTCTCAAGTGGTTTGAACTTCACGCGGCAGGTGTAGAGCTCTTGTGCAGCATTGTTAGCGGGGTCGGGGGTACCAGAGCGATATAGAGCCTCGGTTTTTACCTCGGTTGACATAGTATATGAATCAACAACATTTGAATATAATACAGTACCATTATTAACGGGGATGTACTTCAACTGATATTGTGCATCAAATTGAGTGCCGGGAGTTACTTCACTATTATCTCTTACAGTTAACTTTCGAAGTAATTCAATAATGGTGGTTTGGATAGGTATCGATGGTTCTTCTATGATTTTACCTTGAACATTCTTGACAGAACAGTTCCATTTGTTGGATGCAATGCCTTTAACATTAATTGAACGAATTACTTTACTATCTTGACCGTTTATGGTGCGAATGAGTTGAAACTCATCACCTGCTTTTATGCTTGAGGGGCTGGGAGTGTAATCATTAAGACCAATATGCAATTGATTGTAAACATCATTGTAACTCTTGCCCATAGAACGGGTTGCTCTATCAGGGATAAATTCACAAGTTGATGGTCGGTAAAATAACTCTGCACTGTTGAGATCAGTGACGAGTGTAAGTTCACAAAATGGTTCTTGTGCTGACGCACTGAAAACGGCAAGCATAGCTATAGCCGTTGCGCATAAACTTCTAGAAAGCTTCATAAAAAGAGTAAAATAGTTTTATTTGCATCGCTATATCCAATAGGTAAAGGTATGCGATAATTAATAAATAAGTTATTTGTGATACAATCTTAATAGTAGAAAAGGCTCTTTCTCGCAGTAAACTTTCTCAAAAAAATACACTGTTCATGATTCTTCACGAACAGCGTCTCTTGATTTCATCTCAATATCAATGCCACACTTATAGCATATAGGTGTGGTTTGGGGTCTGAAATTGGTCGTGCGAAACACTTTCGTTACCGGCAATCTCGCCGGTTTGAAAAACCATAATTGTCTTTTCCTGATACAAAATTACTGCCGATTGACCAATTGGCAAGGAAAACGGGTAAACAAAAAGGGTACATTTGCGACAATCGCCCTATTTATGGGTCTTTTGGGAGCGATTTTTCGATAGCAATTAGTCGAAATTTTAGATTTTGGACACTTTTTTTGGACATTTATTATCCTTTTTGGAGGGCTTTATGCTCTCGCATTTTATATTTTGGAACTACTGATTAATGGAGGTTCGCTGGTCGCGGCACGGGCTTCGCCCACTGTCCGCAGCTCTCTCCCTTGAGCTCGCCTTATGGCTCGGTTTTCTGATTATATATTTCTTATGACATAAGAACAAAAGGGCATAAAGCATCATCTGGTTAATCTTGTTAGAATCCCCATAAAGCAAAATTCAATCTGTTATAATGAATCAGTCGAAAAATACTGGGGCGGATGTCTTGGACAAAAACCGAAATCCACCCCTTGTGTATGTGCATCCCTCGTACCTCGGGTTTGATGCCGGTGTTGC
>JAGHTV010000168.1 GCA_018065165.1 Candidatus Sodaliphilus fimicaballi
CTGTCTCGTTGTCCCAGTCAGTGCCTATGACGTGGTGCAACTGTTGAGACTGTGTTGCCGAGATGTTGAAACAGCAGTTTTCACGGTGATTGACACACAACACGGGCAAGCCGTTGATGCGGGTGTCAACATAGCTGCCACGCTGCGGATACACGCGCATCATGCCATAGGGCACGTGCACTGTGGGCAGTGTGGGTTGCAACAAGTGGCTTATGTTACCCATGTATGGGTTTACGTAGTCGACCGGTGCAACCTTGGGGGCTGCCGCATATGCCAATGCAACCATCGATACTAATAACGATAAAAAAAGCTGTCTCATCTTTAATAATGTTTTATATAGTCCCCGGAAAATCCGGAAAAATCCGGAAATTCCGGGACTAATATTCATCAGTTATCAGTTGCGTTGTACGCAGTCTTCCTTCATGGTTACCCAACTGCCGTTAGCATCCTTGAAGCGGTAATACATGTGGAATACATACTGGTCAAACTTGTTAACCTCCCAAATGTTGTACTCGGGATCTTCGAGTTGCTCAACCTCACAACCTTGATAAGTCGAGATTGTGATAGTGTGGTCAGCGTTGATAGTTGCAACGATAGCCTTTTGAGCAAGTTCTTCCTTAGTCACAGTTGAGGGATTGTAAGAGTTAGTACCAGCGAAGAAGCGTACCTTGTCCTTAGAAAGGGGAGCCATGATACGAGTTACTGAAATACCAGCAGCATCGCTACCACGAGTCTCAATACCTGTTACCTGGTAGTAAGTGGTGTTCTTCATCGATGCATACTCGTTCTTCAGCAGCACGCGATACATAACATACTGCTTGTTGGGATTAACCTCGAATTTGCTTGCCGACTTGATTCGCAAGGGGATGAAGTAGATTGAGTCGGGGCACAAGCCGTCGGGATTAATCTTAATGGGAAGCAGTGAGTAGTTGTCGGGGCTATTAGCCTTGAGAACTACGCTCATGTTGTCGATAGTGTAGTGTTTGGGGTCAAGTTCGTGAGCATACTTTGACTCATCGAGGTCATAGTTGATGTAGTTGAAGTGACCTACAGCCTCCTTGTCATACTCAAGTTGAACTGTAACGTCCTCGCCTATATGCTCGGTACCACCACAATAAACTGTTACATAGCCGGTGCTGGTCTCACCCAGTGCATGCTCGGCAGCAAAAGTATAGTCAGTGTTGCTGAGCACATAAATCACCTTCTTGTAAAGTTCGCCACGAAATTGAGCGTCCTCGTCGCAACTTGAGAGTGTGATTGACGCGAGCAATGCCAGTGCAATATATAAATTACGTTTCATTGTCTTGTTGTGATTAAATCGTGAGTAAAATTAACTGTGAATTACCAACCGGGGTTCTGATCGAGTGACCTTGACTTGCGCACCTCGTTACGCTCGAGAGGAATGAATACCATCTTCTTGTCGCAAACGCGGTTACGATAGTCACTATGGTTAACAACTGTGCGTACATAGTAGTTAGCAGCATCAGCCTCAACATTCATACCTGTCATGGGCTCGCTCTCTACCTCCTCAAGGATACCCCAACGACGTACGTCGTGGTAACGGCGACCCTCGCAGAAGAACTCTACGTAGCGCTCGTGGCGGATTTGAGCGTCAAATGACTCCTCGGTAGCAGCCTCCTCGTCGCTAACAGCGGGTTGACCAGCACGGAAACGAACTTGGTTCATAGCAGCGCGTGCCTCCTCGAGATTAGCACCACGAGACAGTGTGTAAGTCTCACCACTGGGCAGTGTCACTGTGTGACTTCCTGTCAGGTGGTTAACAGCCTCAGCATAAGAGAGAAGAATCTCGGCATAACGAATGATAGCAAATGTCTTGTCGGTACGAGCCGAACCGTCGCCATTGTACCAGTTATCCTCGGGGTGGATGTACTTTTTGAGCACATAACCGGTGATACAGCGGTTGCGGGGCTCATGGACAGCCTTGTCGCTACCAGCGTTAGCACCATTGTAGTAATATACAGTTTGTTGTGAGAAGTTCTTGTTGCTGCAAGAAGTTCCGGGCCAGTAGCAACCATTGAAACCAACGCAAGCATAGAAACGCCACTCACGGTTAACATACATGTTGTTGGTACCACGCAGCAGACGATAACCAGAGAAAACGCTCTGTACGCGTGAAACGCCAGTCTCACTGTACTCGCCATCGGCCTTAGCTTGCTCAATGGTCTTACCATTCTTCATGCGGAACTGGTCGATAGCCTTCTGAGGAACACACATACCATTGTAACCACCCATATAGATGGGGAATGACTGCTGTGTAAAGTCGCGGATTGAACCAGACTTCTTACCCCAGATGAGCTCCTTGTTCTGTACAGGATAAGTTGTACCGTTGAACATGTTGCAGATAGACTTGAAGGGGTCAATGTCACCTGCACCGAGGGGGAAGTTGAGGTCACTTACATTATCGGGCAGTGGCTCGGTCAATTCAGTAACATCACCGCTCTCGGTAATGCGAGGCATTGTGTGGAGTTCATATTTCTTCATGTCCATGACACGCTTGCAAGCAGCTGCTGCGAGAGCCCACTTGTTCTCGTCATACTCTTGAGATACATAGGGAACACCATCGCTCTTGCGAGTCCAAGTACCGAAGTAGCGACGAGCGGCAGCACCACCATTGTAAGCGGGGCTGGCAGCTTGCAGGCGAATGCGTGCGATAAGAGCATAAGCAGCACCACGATTGGGACGGCCAAAGTTCACAACAGGCACTTCATTGGGGATGTACTTAGCAGCCTCCTCAAGTTCGTTGCATATGTAGTCAACAGTCTCGTCGTAGGTAGCACGACCACGCTCGTAGTAAGAAGCCTCCTGGTTGTTGTCCATTACTTCATCGCCCAGGATTACAGCGGGACCATGAACCTGAAGGATTAGCCAGTAAGCATAACCACGCAGGAAGTGAGCATAACCCAGCATCTCGGCGCGTTGCAATGATGACAGGTCCTTGCACTCATCAATGCGAGACATAATCACATTACACTTGCGGATAACCTTGTAGGAAGGATTCCAAGTATTCATACCACGCAGGTCACTGGGGCTTACGAGACCCAGAGTAAGAGCCTTGCCGTGGAACAGACTCTCGGTCATGAGTGTGAATATCTCGTCGGTACCAGTCTCGCCGGGGATGACATCGTTACCAAAGATTGCACTCTCGTCGGGGAGTTCACCAGCAGCACCCCACAGGTAACGCTCTAGGTTGAGACGAGAAACAAAAATTGAGTCATATTTCAATGTGTCGTCAAAGTATCCGTCAACATCAAGAAACTTTTCGCACGATGTGGTAACGAGAACCACAATCGCCAGAGCGACCCATATAAGTTTTCTTAAATTATTCATAATGTATAATTGTGTTGTGGGTTTTAGAAATTAATGTACATCTGCAAAGCATAAGTAGTGGGGATGGGATATGCTCCACCATTATACTCACTCTGCTCAGGATCCCACAACTTCATGGGGCTCCATACTGCGAGGTTAGAGATTACAGCCTGCAAGTCAATTGACTTAACACCAAGGCGCTTGAACACGTGTGCAGCATCGAGGTGATAGTTGATGTTGATTTCCTGCAAGCGCAAGTAGCGAGAGTTAGCATGCCAGAATGTTGACTTCTGTGTATTGTTCTCGTTGCGGCCATAGCTCAAGCGGGGGAACAGAGCGTTGGGGTTCTCTGTATCCTTAGTGCCAGAGTAAGACGCAGGAGTCCAGCGATTCTTCTGGTCGGCAACGATTGTGAGCACGTTACCAGTCTCACCGTTGTAGAAGGGGATGTAACCCTCACCATTAGTAGTACCATTTACATAGTAGTAGTCGGTGTTACCTGTACCCTTGAACATTACGCCCACGGTAAGGTTCTTCCAGCGGCCCTCGAGACCGAAACCGTACATCAGGCGAGGATAGTTAGGATATGACAGGGGCACCTTATCGTCCTCGTCGACCTTACCATCGCCGTTTACGTCCTTATACTTGATATCACCCACGGTGTAAGCACCAAAGGTTTGTGTAGGACTTTGTGCAACATCCTGCTCGTCGCGGAACAGACCCAGAGAGATGTAACCGCGGAAGGCGTTGTTCACGAAGCCTGTGTAGTTCTGGTAGTCGTAGGGCTGCTCAGCTTGCTCCCAGTTCTCAACCTTGTTGGCACTATAAGTGAAGTTAGCGCGTGCTGTAACTGACCAGTCACTGCCAAAGTCGTGAGTGTAAGAGATGTTACCATCGCTACCATAGCTCTTCATCTTACCTACGTTACCGAAAGGCATTTGAGTAAGACCTACGTAGCTAGGAATCTGGCTACGACGCTGGTAGATACCATCACGCATATCCTGGAAGAAGTCGAGTACGAATTCAAGTTTCTGACGGAAGAGCTTACCCTCAATACCAATATCGGCTTTTTGAGCACGCTCCCAACGCAGGTTGTTAGCACCTACGCGTTCCTCGGTAATCCAGCCACTGGTGCTGCCCCAGCCACCACCGCTGGTGCTCATATTCATCAGTGTCAGGTAGGGGAAGCGCTCGTTAGTAAGGCGGTCGTTACCTACCGAACCGTAAGAAGCACGAATCTTCAAGAAGTTAAGCCAGGGAGCTGCCTTACGCAGGAACTCATAGCTTGTGGGAACCCAACCGAGACCAACTGAGGGGAAGAAACCGAAACGGTGACCAGCCTCGAAGTTCTCTGAACCAGTGTAACCGAAGTTGAGGTCCATGAAATAAGTATCCTTGAAACCGTATGTGATACGGCCTGAAACACCCTCGTAACGGATGGGAATTGCATACATACTGCGCAGTGAAGCATCGTGTGAATCGATACCGCCGTCCATTGTTTGCTCACTACTCATATAATAATAACCGAGCAAGCCCACACGGTGGTCGCCAAATACGCGATCCCATGTTGCAGTACCCTCAACGTGCCACTTGTAGAACTGAGCATCCTCGTGTGAGTAAGTTGCAGGACGAGCCTCAACGCGCTTAACGATACCAAGCTCACCTGTGTACTTACGAGTTGCAGCATAGTACATCTCGGGGAGAATTGAACGAATCTCCTTGAGGTTTGAAGAGTTGTCATAAGCACCCTGGATGCGCAGCTTGAGACCCTCTGTAATCATTGAGAGGTCTTGCTTGATCTCGAGAGTAGCCTTGCCGCGATAGTGGCGAATGCTTGCCATACCTGTGTTGTTGAGCATCACATAGGGTGAGTAAGCATTGTTGGCACCATAAGCGGGAAGGTGACCAGTAGAGTACTTGGTGGGGATTGTGATAGGAGTAAGATTGCGCTGTGTAGCCCACAATGCATCGGTATTGTTGTTACCGGGCTCCTTCTTAGTTGAAACGAAACCATCGGCACCAAAGTAGAGCTGAGTAGTCTTAGTCAGGTTGATATCGAGGTTAGCACGATAGTTCAATGTGTTGTAACCTACAGCGGTAGAGTACTTAGACGACTTATCCTGACGGTAAGCAGCACTTTCAAGGCTTGTACCCAGTGACAGGTAGTAACGAGCGAGGCTACCACCACCACGAGCATTAACGAAGTAAGTTTGAGCAAATGAGTTCTTGTGCAGAACCTCCTTCTGCCAGTTTACATCGGGATACAGGTCGGGGTCGAGGTGATATCTGATGATATCCATCTCAATGGGACTGTAGAGCTCAGAGTTGCCACGCACGGCGCGAGCCTCGTTGGCAAGCTTAGCATACTCATAAGAGTTCAGGTACTGGGGCATGTGAGTGAGGTGTGACATTGTGAAGTTGGCACGACCAGTGATTTGCAGACGGTCGGCAGTACCACGCTTGGTTGTAACGAGTACAACACCATTAGCACCACGCACACCATAGACTGCAGTAGCACTCGCATCCTTCAGGACTGAGAATGACTCGATATCGCTGGGGTCAATCTGGCTGAGGTCACCCTCAAGACCGTCAATGAGCACCAGGGCACTACTGTTAGCACCGAATGTACCGATACCGCGAATCCAGAATTCAGAGATGTTCTTACCAGGCTCACCACTGCGCTGAATTGAGATAACGCCGGGGACACGACCACCAAGCATGTTCTGGATGTTGGTTGCCGGAGCCTGAAGGTCCTTAGTATCAACTGCGGTGATCGCACCTACAGTAGAGATTTTACGTTGACGAGCGAGACCTACAACGACTGTCTCCTCGAGCATGGTGCTCGCGATAGCCATTGTAACCTTGAGGTCGCTTGTTGACTTGGTGATAGCAATCTCTTGCTTGTCATAACCTACAAATGAGAAAACGAGCACGTCGTTCTTACTTACCTTGATGGTGAACTTACCATCAGCGTCGGCCGATGTACCAGCACCGGGACGGTCCTTAGCATACACTACTACGCCGGGGAACGGTTCGTTGGTCTCGTCATAAACGACACCCGATACCGTAAGGTTTTGCGCCACAGCTGTGAGCGTGCAGCAAACTAATAATATTATCGCTAATAACTTTTTCATAATCTTAAAAGTGTTTAGTATTGCATTAACTCACTGTATTACTCAATAGCGAGACGACGGATACACTGATTCTCGTAGTCGGCAACATAGATGATGCCTTCCTTGTTGATACAAACGCCGAAGGGGCGGTTGAACAGTGCAATCTCGGGGCTACCATCCTGGTAACCGCTCTTGCCGGGTTGACCAATAACGGTACTAACCTTGCCCGAGGGAGTCACCTTGCGGATGCAATGGTTGTTAGTGTCGGCGATGTACATGTCATCATTCTCATCAAGGATGAGCTGACGAGGCTCGCTGAACATTGCTGAAGCGCCATTACCATCGATGTAACCAGCCTTACCGCTGATACCTGCAATGAGAGTGTGGGCACCAGTCTTGATGTTGTAGCTATACACGCAGTGGTTGTTAGTATAAGCCAAGTAAAGAACCTCGGGATGCTTGGTTGAGAACGCTGTGTAAGAGTCACTACCGCTCATCAGGCCTGCAGCAACCTGTACTGTCAAACCAGTCTCAGGCTCAAACTTGTAGAGGATACCTTGCTTGTCGCGCACATACATGTAACCGTCAACGGTACACATAGCAAATGAATGCTTGAACTGGATGTCAAATGCACCCATACCTGTTGTAGGCTTCATTTGGTGCTTGATGGGGCTCCACATATCCTCACTTGACATTGTCCAGTACTCGTTGTGGTTATCGGTGGGGATGAATACGGTCTTACCATCATCGAGCATACAAGGTTGGTTAAGGGGAGCACCAGTGTCGGGGATGAGCAGGCGGCTGATGTCCTCGTCCTCGTTAACCAAGATAACCTTGTTATTATTATAATAACTATTGCGGTTACGCAGCGAAGCAAAGATGTTGTTGTCGTTATCTACTGCCAGATAAGTAACAGGGGGGAATGAAGTCTGTGCCAGACTACCCATTACAACATCATCGGGAGCACCTACGATACCACACACGGTGGTAACCACGGTTTGGATTTGATACTTGAAAGGCTTGCTATAAGTAACAGTCTTGTCACCTACCTTAACGGTGATGTCACATTGAACAACGCCTTGTTCATCGCCCTCACCCGGCTTGCGGGGAACGATGGCATAAATCTTGTTGCCAATTGCTGAAATCACTGCAGCGGGCTTACCATTCACAAACACCTCGATATTCTCGGCATCGCTACCAAAGTTGTCACCATTGAGGATGAGCTTTGTTGCTACACCACCTGAATCGGGGTAGAAATCAGTAAGAGTAACCGGCTTTGATGGATCATAATCGGGTCCACTCTCTCCTTTTTTATCCTCACAAGCTGTTGCAAGGAATAGCACTGCAAGCATTGCTAAACATGTGCTGATTTTACTTAAAATTTTCATCACTATATTAGTTTTTTAAATTTTTTATCATTTCTTGAACAAGCGCCACAGGCGGGGACGGTCGTTGAGCGACTTGTACTTGAGAATGTTGCCCTCAACTGTGGGAAGTTGGTTGGTCCAGCAATCGTAGCTGCGAGCCAGGTCGAGTGTGCTCACGTCGATGCCCAGGGTTGTAAGGTCGAGCTCAACACTCTTCTCGCCTACACTGTAGTTGAAGTGAGCGATTATCCAGCTGTCCTCGGCCTCGTGATAGAACAGGTCAACCGAGTTGTTGGCACCATAGAGCTTGTGGCCATAAGCGGGACGGAACGATACGCCCATGTCGATAATCTCGTTCACCTTGTCGTAACCAGTGTACTTAACGCAGTGCTCTTGTGAGATGGGAGTGCCTATGTAGCTACCCTCGGTACTCAGGTTGTCGCCCAGGATGCAATAGCCTGTAACGGCAGCAGTAGTCATGCGTGACATGTTCTCACCCTCGCTGCGATCGCCCATAACCAGGTGATCGGGGTCGTTGAAGTGGTAAACACGGTTGAGCCACCAGCCAAATGAGAGGCTGTTCATCATGTAGCTTGTGTGCCACATC
>JAGHTV010000211.1 GCA_018065165.1 Candidatus Sodaliphilus fimicaballi
TCTGTTACAACACCCTCGCTCTGGTGAAGCTCATAGTCGGCAGGCGTTGCGCTTACATATAATGTTTGATGAGTCATCGACTCAAATTCTTCAAATCTCAATGGACGATTGTCAAGTGCGGCCTCGAGGCGGAAACCATAATGGACCAGATTGGTCTTGCGTGATTGGTCTCCACCATACATTGCCCTGATTTGGGGTATTGTCACATGGCTCTCGTCAATGATGGTGAGGAAATCATCGGGGAAGCAGTCAAGCAGGCAGAAGGGTCTCATACCTGGACTGCGACCGTCAAAGTATCGTGAGTAATTTTCTATGCCTGAACAATATCCCACCTCGCGTATCATCTCAAGGTCATATGTTACTCGCTCATACAATCGCTTGGCTTCTTCATGTCTCTCTTCGCGACGGAACGCTTCAACCTGTGTGCCCAGGTCCACATCGATGTTGCCCAGTGCCATGGCAAGTCGTTCCTTGGTAGTTGCAAATAGGGTAGCGGGGAAAATCTTGAAAGATTCAACATTGTCCTTGACAAACTGAGTTAACGGGTCAAGTATCGACAGACTTTCAATCTCATTACCCCAGAAAACTACGCGTAACATGAAATCTTCGTTGCTCAAGTATATGTCAACAGTGTCGCCCTTGACCCTGAAGTTGCCCATGCGCATGTCCACATCGTTGCGTGAGTACAACGCGTCAACAAGGTTGCGTAATAGTGTGTCACGACCCATGTTGTCGCCCACGCTCAGTGTGAGTGCGTTGGCATTCAAGTCCTCGGGATTGCCCATACCATACAGGCACGATACACTGGAAACCACCACGATGTCACGACGCCCCGAGAGTAACGATGTTACGGTTGCGAGTCGCAAGCGTTCAATCTCCTCATTAATGGCCAAATCCTTTTCTATATATTTACCTGTTGAGGGTATATATGCCTCGGGCTGATAGTAGTCATAGTATGAGACAAAGTAGTGTACTGAGTTCTCGGGAAAGAACGATTTGAACTCAGCATATAGCTGTGCGGCTAGTGTTTTGTTGTGTGATAGAATAAGGGTGGGGCGTCCAGTGCGAGCAATGACATTAGCCATAGTAAATGTCTTGCCTGAACCGGTTACACCAAGTAGCGTTTGATATGGTACACCACTATTCACACCATCGCTCAGCTCGTCGATAGCTTGAGGCTGGTCGCCAGTGGGTGAGTAGGGTGAATGCAACTTAAATTCCATTATACACTTTTGCATTAAATTAAATACAAAGATACATAAAATACACGACATATTCACGACGAGAAAGACATATTTTGCTGGAGTGTAAATTATTTAAAAAATTGAGCAAAAGTTTTAATAAATCTTAACGGGGCACAGTGGTGTTGAAATTTTTCGTTTTCGACTCTAAAATTTGCGTTTGAGGTGTATTTTTGTTTCATTTTCTTTGGTTTGTTATTATGTTTTGAAATTTATTTATTAAATTTGCAGTCTATATGGCATGCACCTAACTGTGCAAAAGTCACAATAGATAGTTTGTAAACTATTGTTAAAAATTAAAATGAAACTACTACAAGAAAAGTTATCAAGGTATTTGGAGCCCCAGAAGGCTAAAGATGCAGGTATTTATCCTTATTTCCGTGCTATTGCAAGTGAACAGGATACAGAAGTGTTGATTAATGGCAAGAAAGTGCTCATGTTTGGCTCTAACTGCTATACAGGTCTGGTAAATCACCCCAAGATTAAGCAGGCTGCTATGGACGCAGTTAAGAAATATGGTACTGGTTGTGCTGGTTCTCCCTTCCTTAATGGTACTCTCGACATTCACAAGAACTTGGAGCGTCGTCTCGCTGATTATGTTGGCAAGGAAGATGCTATGGTATACTCAACTGGCTTTGGCGTAAACCTGGGTGTTGTATCTACACTCACAGGTCGTGAGGATTACATCCTTTGGGACGAGCAAGATCACGCATCAATCATCGAAGGCCGTCGTCTGTCATTCTCTAACTCGCTCAAGTACAAGCATAACGATATGGCATCTCTTGAGACTCAACTCAAGAAGTGTGATCCTGATCGCGTTAAGCTCATTGTTACTGATGGCGTATTCTCAATGGAGGGCGATGTATGTAAGCTTCCTGATATCGTTGACCTGGCTCGCAAGTACAAGGCTAGCGTCATGGTAGACGAGGCTCACAGTATCGGTGTATTTGGTAAGGGCGGTCGCGGTGTTTGTGACCACTTTGGTCTCTCTAGCGAGGTTGACCTTATCATGTGTACATTCAGCAAATCATTTGCATCACTTTGTGGTTTTATCGCAACTGACGAGGTTATCACAAACTTCTTGCGTCACCACTCTCGCTCATATATCTTCACTGCTAGTATTACACCTGCGTCAACAGCTGCTGTAAATGCTGCTCTTGATATTATGGAGAGTGAGCCCGAGCGTCAACAACACTTGTGGGATATCACTAACTATGCACTCGACGGATTCAAGTCAATGGGTTGCGAGGTTGGCAACACCGAGACTCCCATCATTCCGTTGTACTTTCGTGACAACAACCTCACATTCCTCATCCCTACCGAGTTGTTCAACGATGGCATCTTCGTTAACCCTGTAGTTTCACCCGCTGTTGCTCCCAACGATACTCTCATTCGTTTCAGCCTCATGG
>JAGHTV010000128.1 GCA_018065165.1 Candidatus Sodaliphilus fimicaballi
CTATTCGCTTATCGAAGAGCAAGGGGACTCCCTTTCAGTAGACAGTCTGCTCTTCAGCGCCATAGGTAGCACACCGAGACTTGTAGTGAGCAAACACGAAAACATGGTTCCGTTAACAGAGTCTATTGCTTCAAAGACTGCTACAAACGACTACAAATCAACCATCACGTCAACCAACTTTGTGAGGTATCGCTACCTATACGACGAGGGAGAGTCGGTTGCACTGAAAATGTTTATGGACATAGACAGTGGCGAGTATAACAAACATGGCCTCATTTACACCACAAACGGCAAACTGTGCTCTAACTGCCCATTTATCGCATTTAAGACTCCCTTCAAATATGAACGCGAAAACGAAGGCGAATTGAGCTATTACAACCTGGGCGAAGACATCCTCACAGTATATGACGACGAGAGCCTGGCAGAACTTATTAGAGACAAATATATAGTGATTGCCGATTTCATTGAAGACACCCACGATACCTATGTAGGTCCACAGCCAGGTGCATATATAACCTATATGGCCTACAAGCAGATGGTTGACGGCAAGAACATCTATCGCTTGTGGATGATGTTGCTGTTTGGTTTGGTTTACGGCATCGCGACATTTGTCTCTCTCAGCAACTTTGACATGTGGAGCAAGATTCCGCTCGTCAAGAAGTCAAAGTCGCGTACACTTCACTTCTTATTGACTTTTGTGGGTTTCTCATTATGCATGAGTGTGATATCGGCCGGTCTTTACCTCGTGTGCGGAGTTGCATTTAGCATTTGGTTCCCGTCTATATATTTCACAGGTTTAAAAACAATCAATTCATATTTACAGTCATGAAACGATTATTCCTATTATTGGCATTGGTTTCTTTAGTATCGTTCAATACGATTTTAGCCGAAACCTATAAGATTCTGTTCATCAACACCCCCACTATAAAGATTGGCAAGAGCGAATTGAAAGTGGGCGATACATTTAACGACGATCAACTCATAAAATGGGGGTCGCCCAAGCAAGCAATAAAGGTCCTGAACACCAGGAACAACAAAATGCGCATCATCACTGCTGTCCAGGCTGCAGATTCCAAGAGCTTGAAAGATTACTTTGTAAAGACTAACCGTATGTCGACACGAGGCAACGGTTTTGTTGACATCGAAGAAATGACCCAACAGTTGTCCTCTAGTTTCTACTTGCTTGACCAAGTAAGTTTTGACGAATTCCTGGATGTTGACGACGACCATTGCTTTGTGATGACCTATCAGGCATCGGGCGAGACCAAAGAACACAAACTCGTAGCCGATGGCGGACGCGTTCTTATCACCCGTGACCTCTTTGACGGCGTCGACACCACTAACGACATCACCGTTACCATCAAGTATATTGACTTGACCGAAAAGACAGAGCAGGTCGTTACCGACAAAATGGTAATAAGCGTAATCCCGCTGGAATTGTAACTAGAAATACAACGATATACAAAGCCATTGCATCGGTGGTATCAACTCACTGATGTAGTGGTTTTTTCTTTTTACTATGTTAATCTTTGTCCTTATGGATTTTTTTGTAACTTTGTAAACTAATCCTCTTTTTATACTCTTCCTATGAGAAAGATCTTATTTATCATATTACTTGTTACATCGGCACTTGCATGGTCACAGACTAAGCCGATTTCCACTAAAGTGCAGAAGCAACTCGAGAAAGCGGAGATGCTGGATTGTCTTGCCGATAGTTGTTGCGAAAACGGCGACTTTGACGAGGGAATACGCCTGGCCACCGAGGCATTGCATATCAGAGAGCAGGTGTTGGGTAAGGAGCACCCCGACTATGCCGATGCGCTTAACAACATTGCTGTATATTATTTCTCTCAAGGCAACCCCAACCAAGCCATAAGTCTTGTCAATGAGGCTCTGCAGATTTATGAGAGAATCGAAGGCAAGGAAAGCGAAGACTATGCTACAACTCTCTCTTTCCTTTTCGTTTTCAACCAATCACTAGGAAACTTAGACGAGGCAATACGCATAGGTACCGATGCATTGCAAGTAATGGACAAAACTATAGGCAAAGAGCATCCAAACTATGTCGCAATCCTTAACAATCTTGCAGGCTGCAATGCCTCAGTAGGTAACTTAAGTGAGGCAATACGCTTGGGTACTGAGGCACTGCTGATATACGAGGCCACCATGGGCAAGGAGAGTCCCGACTATGCATTAAGCCTTAACAACCTTGCCGGTTTTAACTCTGAACTTGGCAACTACAGCGAGGCTATACGCCTGGGCACAGAGGCTCTGCAAATAATGGCCGAAGTCATAGGCAAGGAGCACCCCGACTATGCAAGCGGCCTCGATAACCTTGCCAACTTTAATTTCACCCTAGGCAATTACAGCGAAGCGGCACGCCTGAGTGCTGACGCTCTGCAAATAAGGGAGCAGGTCCTGGGTAAAGAAACCCCCGAATATGCCACAAACCTCAACAATCTTGCCTCTTACAATTATGAACTGGGCAACTACAGCGAGGCCGTAAGCTTGGGCACCGAGGCACTGCAAATCAGGGAACAGGTCTTGGGCAAGGAGCACCCCGACTATGCCACAAGCCTTGGCAACCTTGCCAACTACAATCAATCTCTAGGCAACTACAACGAGGCCATAAGCCTTGAAACCGAAGCGTTACAGATAAGAGAGACAACTCTGGGCAAGGAGCACCCCGACTGTGCTATAAGCATGAACAATCTTGCCAATTATTATGCCTCTACAGGCAACTACGACGAAGCGATACGCCTTGTCAATGAGGCTCTCAAGATATATGATACCACTACTGGCAAGGAGCATCCCAACTATACCATATGCCTGAGCAACCTTGCCTTGTTTTATGAGCACACCAACCTGTCGCAAGCCTCGGCAAAGTACCGAGAATATGCCGACATTAAAACTGCAAGCCTGCTGAACGCGGTGCAAGGACTATCGAAAGAAGATCGCAACTCATATTGGGACAAGGAGAAAAGAATGTTTGAATGGCGTATTCCCCAAAAAGCATTTCAGTATGGTGACGCAACATTAAACACCTGTGCATATGATGCTAGTCTGTTGAGCAAGGGCTTCCTGCTTGGTGCTGAGACTGAAACCAAGAAACTTATTCAAGAAAGCGGAGATGACGCTCTTATCGCCAAGTATGACGAAATGGTGATGACTCGCATGATGCTTGACCAGCTTCTTGAGAAGCCCGTAGGCGAGCGAGACCTGGATGCCGATTCCCTTCGTGCATCAATCACAGCACTGGAGCGTGATGTAATGGCAGGGTCAAAGGCTTACGGCGACCTCAAGAAGAACATGTCCATCAAGTGGCAGGATGTGCAGGGCAAGCTCGGTGACGGTGACATTGCCGTTGAGTTCCTGTCGTTCCCCACAGGCCAAGACAGCATCATGTACATGGCACTCACATTGAAAAAAGGATATGGTGGACCCAGGAAAACGGTTCTCTTCGAGGAGAAACAATTGAAATCAATCAGCAAGAAATTGCTGTACTCGGGCAACGATCTTTATAACCTCGTGTGGAAACCGCTCGAGAAGGAGCTCAAAGGGGCCAAAAACATATATTTCTCTCCCACTGGCGAATTGTACAACATCAACATCGAGAGCATTCCATCACTTGTGGGCAAGAACAAGAAAAGCAACTACTGGCGACTGTCGTCTACTCGCCAGTTGGCCTATACCGCCCATGATAAGGCAACACAGGGAGCCGCGGTCTATGGCGGCATGAAATACAACGCTGGGATGAAGACCATTGAGGCCGACAGCAAGAAGTACCCCACGAGGAGTCATTCAAGAGGCGAAGAACTTCTTACCACCGACAACACAGGTCTGCGTGGTGGCTGGTCGTACCTTCCCGGAACACTAACCGAAGCTACCGAGGTTAACAACAGCTTGAGCAAGTCACAAATCGAGACAAGTCTCTACACCGATGATGCTGGCACCGAGGCGTCGTTCAAGGCGCTTGACGGTGCAGGTCGTAAGTACCTGCACATCGCTACACACGGTTTCTACTACACCGACCGCGACACGGTGAAGATGAAACGTACCGGCTTGGGATTTGCCCAGATGGGCGAAGACCATGGACGCAGTCCAAAGTATTTCGAGGACAAGTCGCTCACCCGCTCAGGTCTGCTGTTTAGCGGCTGTAACAACAGGCTCACAGGCAAAGAACTGCCCGAGGGCGTGGAAGACGGCATCCTCTTTGCCAAGGAGATCGCCAACCTTGACCTGCGCGGCATGGACCTCGTCACCCTCTCGGCATGCGAGACCGGCCTGGGCGACATCACCGGCGAGGGAGTCTTCGGCCTGCAGCGCGCGTTCAAGAAAGCCGGTTCACAGTCCATCCTCATGTCGCTGTGGAAGGTTGACGACGATGCTACCCAGCTGTTCATGACCCGTTTCTACGAGAACTACCTCTCCAAGAAGATGACCAAGTCAGAGGCACTCAAGGACGCCCAGCAGTATGTGCGCACATTTGATGGCGGCATCTACAAAGATCCTGCCTACTGGGCAGCATTCATCCTCCTCGACGCAATATAAATATCCCTTCTTTCATAAAAGGAAAAGAGAAACTTAATACTCCAAACAATATGAATCTTCTTGAAGAAAAGAACCTTCCGGCGATACTGCTGATAGCTGTGCTTGTGGTGGCAGTATGGTCGGTGATTAGCGTTGAGGATACATACCTCACTTGGGCACTTGAATCAATTCCTGTGTGGATAGCGCTTCCCCTGCTCGGGTTAACCTATAAAAATTATAGGCTTCCGGGTATTATATATGCCGCACTTGCATTGCACATGACCGTGTTGCTTGTAGGGGCGCATTATTCCTATGCCAATGTGCCGTTGGGTTATTGGATGCAAGATTGGTTCGGTTTTACCCGTAATAACTATGACAAGATAGGTCACTTCATGCAAGGTGTCACACCTGCAATACTCACTTCGCACATACTGGTGCGCAGCACTCCTTTAAAAAAGGGCGGTTGGGTAGCATTTTTATCGCTAAGTGTAGCGATGATGGTGAGTGCTACCTACGAGATTATAGAATGGCTGGTATCGCTTAGCAATCCCGAAGATACCGAAGCCTTCCTCGGCACTCAGGGTTATATATGGGATACCCAGACCGATATGTTTATGTGCCTCCTTGGTGCTGTGTTTGCCCTTACCTTCCTTAAATTTGCCAATAAGCGCAATGGCTGATGCGATAAGGTATCTGCAGAACCACTGATTAATCTGATTATATAATTTTTCAGAAATTCAAATAATTAGAATAATTTCTTTTAATTTCTGTCAGTCC
>JAGHTV010000055.1 GCA_018065165.1 Candidatus Sodaliphilus fimicaballi
ATTTATATAACAAACGATATTATTTTATTATTTAAATTTCTGATAACTCAAATAAAACAAGATATGGCAAAATCACTTTTAATTAAAGACACTACCGTGGCCGAGCGTGCGCAGATTGTGCGTGAGGCGCTAGGACAGGATGTCGTCAACGAGGGCGGTGCATTTGTCGACATGTATGATGCATACATCTACGGCGATAAGGAGCTCGCCGAGATTAATCGCGAGTTTAGTGAGAAGAATGCCGGCAAGGTAGTCTCGGGCAACGATCGCCGGTAACATGTACAGTTCATTAACAGATAGTAGCATCTGGTTAATCACAGAAATAATCTCATACAATGGAACAAGCGTTTAAGGACAAGGTAGTTATAGTGACTGGTGGTGCCCACGGCATAGGCCGTTGCATCGCTGAGGAGTTCAGCAAGGCAGGCGCCCATGTTGAGGTCATTGACATTCGCCCTGGCAACCACTATGTGGGCGACATAAGCAAGAAAGAGGTGCTCGAGGCATTTGCAGCCGAGGTTATTGAGCGTCATGGCAAGGTGGACGTCATCGTCAACAATGCGCTACCGCTGATGAAGGGCATCGACGAGTGTACATATGAGGAGTTCCAGTATGCCCTGAGTGTGGGCGTCACTGCCCCATTCTACCTGGTTAAGCTGCTTAAGGAGCACTTGTCGCAAGGAGCGAGCATCGTGAATATATCGTCGTCGCGCGACCGCATGAGCATGCCGCAGACCGAGAGTTACACGGCAGCCAAGGGAGGCATCGCTGCCCTGACCCACGCACTGGCAGTGAGCCTGGCTGGCAAGGCCCGAGTCAACAGCATCTCGCCCGGATGGATCGACACTGACTACACGGTGTATGATGGTCCCGACGCCACACAGCAGCCCGCAGGACGCGTGGGCAATCCCATGGACATCGCATCAATGGTGCTATTCCTGTGCAGCGACAAAGCAAGCTTTATCACCGGCGAGAACATATGCATCGACGGAGGTATGACAAAATTGATGATTTACCATGCCGAGCACGGGTGGACACTCAACGATAAATGATTTAATTGATTATATGCGGGCAAGGGCCTCGGCCTCGGTACCAGTGAAGGGACCACTATGCTCGAGTTTAATAGTACTTACTGCCGCAGCAAATGTTGCGGCTTCTTTCTTGCCACAACCTTGCACACGCTTGTACAGGTAGCTCATCACATAAGTGTCGCCACAACCTGTAGCATCAACCACCTCGCGTGGTGCAAAGGCTGGGATCTCGATGGTCTCGTCACGGGTAACGACATAACTGCCTAGGCTGCCCAAGGTGAGCAAGACCTCCTTCACGCCCCACTCCAGCAGCTTACGTGCACCTGCGAGCAGGTCGGTCTCTCCCGAGATGTCACGCACCTCGTGCTCGTTGACCTTGAGTATGTCTATGTACTTGAGAAACTCCTTCTTGTCGCTCCAGTCGCAGGGGAAAACCTTGTCGCCACGCACCTCGCGCAGGTAACCTTGAGCATCGACAACCAGTGTGCCACGCGAGGACAGGGATTTTACTACATCGAGCGAGAAATCGTCGGCCAGCAATGTACCCAGAACGATATATTGGGCTTCAACATCCTTGAGTGCCTCTACGGTAAACGGGTCGGCCTTGGCCAGCACACGTTGGGTACGCTCGTTGACATTGTCACCATACTTGTTCTCAAAGAACACCGTCTCACGGCTGGGCACAACATCCACCTCGATGCCACGGGCCCGAATGTCGTCAACGGCCTTCATGTCGGCCACGCCCAGCGATGCAATGAGGCGGTAACTAAGGTTATCACCCTCGTGCAGCAGGTGGCTTATGCCGTGAGAAAAATAGAAAGTGACACCGCCAGGCAACTCGGCAGTTGCTTGTGGAGTAATGATGCGGTCGTGAGTTATGTGACCTATGCAGCAGATGTCGTAACGCATTGTTTCCTATTGATTGACAGTGTGTAAACAAGAACTATCGCAAACGCAGCCAGCGGTATATAGAATGGAGCTATGAAGCCTGCCGAGTCAGCGATATGACCTACAAGCATGAATGCACAACCACCCACAGGGGTCATCATGAGCAATGACGAAGCCGTCTTGGTGAGCGTTCCCAGTCCCTTGAGCGACTGGGCAAAAATTGTGGGGAACATGATTGACTCAAAGGCATAGTTGGCAATGAGTGCATACAAGGCCATGTGCGAATCGCCACACAGCAAGACGAGCGATGTACACACCACAGTGCCCACAGCACACACCAGGAGTACTCGCTCGGCGGCAATGTGCTGCATGATGAACGAGCACACAAAGCGGCCCACCATAAAGCACATCAATGCCACAGTGAGCACCGTTGAGGCGATATCTGCCTCCATCCACCCCATGCCTGTGGTGAACTGGATGAAGTAACTGTTGATAGATATCTCGGCAACCTCATAAGACAGCAACGCCAAGAGTCCAAGCAAGAATCTATGATGCTTAACAAGAGCCAGCATGTTGTTGAGGCCTGATTGCTCATTGGCGGTTGCACCGTCATCGGCATGCTTAATCTCGGGCAACTTAACGCGTGAGAATACGATAGCAGCCACTACCACCACACATCCCATGACAATGTAAGGCACATCGACCGAACCTCCAGCAAAGAGAAATCCGCCCACAATAGCAGGTGCGATGCTACTGCCCAGTCCGTTGAATGCCTGTGACAAGTTCAAGCGGCTAGAGGCTGTCTCGCGTGGACCCAGCTCGGTACTGTAGGGGTTGGCACTGGTTTCAAGGAAAACTAATCCTGTGCCTATTACAAACAAAGCCACGAGGAACACTCCCAGCTGTCCAATGATGTTGGCAGGGACAAATGCAAATGCTCCCAGGGCAGACAACGAGAGCCCCACTACTACTCCACGACGATAGCCGTAACGGTTAATGAACAATCCCGCAGGAATGGCCATCAAGAAATAGGCCAAATATGTTGTTACCTGAATCCAAGTTGACTCGGTAATGGTCAAGTCGAGAGTGTTCTGGAAATGCTTGTTGAGCACATCCAGAATAGAGCGGGCAAAGCCCCACATAAAAAATAAGGTCGTAACGAGCACGAATGGTACTGCGTACTCCCTGCTAGTAATCTTTGACATTATAAACTAATACTATAAGTTCGGTTCTTATTTGCACCATGTGAAGCCACGTACCCCATGCCGACGAGCTGTCGCAAATATCGTTTCACCGTTGTGCCCGACATACCCAACCCTTGCGAGATAGCCAAAGAAGTTGAAATGTTTTTATCGGCCAAAAACACTAAAATATCGGCCATTTTATCGGCCAAAGCTGGTTTTATCGACCATTTATCGACCACTTTTTTATCCTTTGGCCTGCTTGAGGGCTTGGGCAAGTTGGTCGGGGCAAGAGGTATTCTTGTAGCCACAACGTATGCCTTGCAAGCGAGAAATAACCTGATCAACAGGCATGTCACGCACGAGGCTGCAAATGCCTTGCAAGTTGCCATGGCAACCACCATATACAGTTACATTCTTTACTACACCATTCTCAACCTCAACATCCATCTGTTTAGAGCAAGTGCCTTGAGGGAAATAAGTTATCTTTGCCATATTGAATTATCTATTTAATCTTGAAAAACTGCTTGTAAAGCCCTAACTGAGGGTATCTTGATTTCGCTGCTTGTGTACTCAATGAGTCCATCCTGAGCCATAGCATCGAGGGCGGTGACAAGCGAGTTGCGCTGCGTCCCTAACAGAGTGCACAAGTCCTTTTGACGATATTGCAACCTCACATCGGTGCTACGCTGCATGGTAAGCTCCATTATCTCACGAGCCAACCGCTCGGCAATAGATCCCGAACGCATAAGTTGCAACGATGTTGTGTGACGGCGGTTGCTGCTCGACAAGTAGTTGAGGATGTTGAACAGGAAAACCTTGTCGGTTTG
>JAGHTV010000024.1 GCA_018065165.1 Candidatus Sodaliphilus fimicaballi
ACCTGTAATGTTGTAAGGTCAAACAGGCGTGGAGGTGCTTCCTTGCCGTTTTTCTCCTCAATGCTCTTGACTACTAAAGGGTGAGCTTTAATGCTTTCAATAACACTATTGGCCTCGTCAACATTCTTATATTTGCCTTTGGTTGAGTTGAATGTGACATCGCGATACAGTGTTTTGATTTCCCAATAGTCTTCAGGAACAAAATTCTCTATCTCGCGTTGGCGATTGACTATCAGGGCAAGGGTAGGTGTTTGTACGCGGCCTATTGACAATACATTGCGTGACTGGGCATACTTCAGGGTGTACAGTCGTGTAGCATTCATGCCCAGCATCCAGTCGCCTGTGGCACGCGACAATCCTGCATAATACAGGTTGTTAAAGTCCTCGGCAGGCTTCAGTTGCTTGAATCCCTCGCGTATGCTCTCGTCGGTCAGTGACGATATCCACAGGCGTTTAACGGGTTTCTTGCATTGAGCCTTCTGGTATACCCAGCGTTGTATGAGTTCTCCTTCTTGCCCGGCATCACCGCAGTTTATCACTTCGTCGCAATTGGCAATAAGTGTCTCGATAACATGGAATTGCTTCTTGATGCCTTCGTCGTCAATGAGTTTGATGCCAAATCGAGGAGGTATCATGGGCAATGCACTCAAGCTCCAACGGTTCCAACGGTCGGTATAGTCTGCGGGCTCTTTGAGTGTACACAGATGACCGAAGGTCCATGTCACACAGTATCCGTTCCCTTCAAAGAAACCATCACGACGAGTGTTTGCTCCAAGTAATGAAGCAATGTCACGGGCTACGCTGGGTTTCTCTGTTACACAAACTATCATATTGTTATTCTCCTAAATGAAGTTTCTTTGCCTCGTCCCACAATTCGTCCATCTGGGCAAGGGGCATTTCGTTGAGTTTGAGTCCTAATTCCTTAGCACGGCTTTCAATGTGGTTGAAGCGAGCAATGAATTTCTTGTTTGTCTTCTCTAGGGCGTTGTCGGGACGCACCTTGTATAGTCTCGCGGCGTTAACAAGAGCAAAGAACAAGTCTCCAAATTCCTTCTCAAGGTTGATATCGTTCCCTGCCTTCATCTCTTGCTCTACTTCGCCTATCTCTTCTTTCACCTTATCCCATACATCCTCACGGTTTTCCCAGTCAAAGCCAACATTTGCAGCCTTTTCTTGTACTCTCTCGGCCTTTATGAGCGATGGTAAGGTAGTGGGAACACCACTTAATATGGTCTTGTTGCCGTCTTTTTCTTTCATCTTGATGAGTTCCCAGTTGTCACGCACCTGTTGCGCATTCTCAACCTTTGAATCTCCATAGATGTGAGGGTGACGGAATTTTAGTTTCTCGACCTGTGTATTGCACACATCTGCAATGTCAAAAGCTCCGTCCTCGTTGCCGATAACAGAATAAAAGAGAATGTGCATCAACACATCGCCCAGTTCCTTCTTTATCTTGTTGTTATCTTTCTCGATGATGGCTTCGGCAAGTTCCATTGCTTCCTCAATAGTGTTGGGGCGAATGCTCTCGTTTGTTTGCACAGAGTCCCACGGACAACGCTCGCGCAGTGTGTCCATTACATCGAGCAAGTCGCTAAAGGCTTGCAACTTTTGTTCTCTACTATTATTGGGCATTGTTCAATCCTTTATTAAGAAACTCCTTGAATGCTTCAACATTCTCTTCATAAGTGAATGGACCTGACAGCATCTCACCTTGGGCGTTGAGAACTACATAATAGGGTTGTGAATTGGCATTGAACTTGTGTCGTTGCAGGTAGCTCCACAGGTCGCCCTTGGTAGTGAGTTCACGCATCTTGCCATTGTCATCAACCCATCGAGGTTCGTCTAGTGCTGCCTTGTCGTCGACCATCAACTTTATTGTTACAAATTCCTTGCCAATGAGAGACTTCACTTCGTCACGATCAAGAACGGCTCCGTCCATCTTGCGGCAGTTTACACAGCCGTAGCCCGAGAAGTCAACAAACACTGGCTTGCCACTGCGTGCTGCAGCCTCCATTCCCTTGTCGAAGTCGTCCCACTCATTGAGTTCCTCGCCATAAAGGTTAAAGTCTTGAGTGTACAATGGGGGTACAAATGCACTTGTTGTTCTCAAGGGTGCTCCCCAAAGGCCGGGGATTAGGTATGCGGTAAATGCCAGCGAAACCAGTCCAATCATTGGTCGTGTACCTCCCACGCCAGGTGTGCGCGGTTCGCCATCGCTCTCAAAGCGGAACATACCTAGCATATATAGGCCCAGCATCAGGAATATTGCAATCCACAATGCAAGGAACACCTCGCGATCAAGAATGTGCCAACCATAAGCAAGGTCGGCTACAGAGAGGAACTTGAGCGACAGAGCGAGCTCGATAAAGCCTAAAAGTACCTTTACTGTGTTCATCCATCCGCCAGACTTGGGCATTTTCTTGAGCATTGAGGGGAATAGGGCAAACAGTGTAAATGGTATTGCCAGAGCTGTAGA